>NZ_JAYWCK010000030.1:0-67618 GCF_043780635.1 Flavobacterium sp. | reverse complement strand
CCATCAAATCCATATCCAAAATCAATTCCTAATAATCCAAATGCCGGCATAAACACCCTTAATCCAGCTCCTGCCGAACGACTTAAAGCAAAAGGATTGTAATTTTTGAACGTATCAAATGACGAACCTGCTTCTAAAAATGTTAACGCATATATTGATGCTGATGCTTTTAGTGTTATTGGATAACGTAATTCTAACGAATACTTGTTGTATATTGTTGCTCCAATAGGTTCTCCGGCATTGTTTATTGGAGTTAAAGACCCATTTGGATAACCTCTCAAAGCTATAGTTTCTCTACCATCCATCGAATAATTTGCCATTCCATCGCCACCTAAATAGAATCTTTCGAAAGGTATAATTCCCCTATCTTTATTGTAGGCTCCTAAAAATCCAAATTCAGTTAAAGATCGGAATACTAATTTACCATAAACTTTGGTATACCAATCCGCTTTGAACTTTATTTTGTAATATTCTAACCAATTGTATTTTTTCTGGTCCACTTTTGCAGGGTCTGGGGCCGCTTCACTCCAGTTGGGTTGCCCTTGGTCATCATTGTTTACTTTATTTGGATATGGATTTGTTGCTGAAGGAATATCCGTAAGATAATCGCCAACATTAACTTGATCACCACTATTAGGTTTAGGTTTAACATTCGATGTATATGCAGTTGTGCTTTGATATTTATATTCTTTCTGATCTCCTAATGTTGCATAATCTACTCCATTAAACATAGAATAGGGAAGTGTGAATTTCCCAACTAGACTAAATTCCGCACCATATATTGGGAATATTGGGTTAATACCTTTATTGCTTCTTGATAGTCCTATAGTATAAGCTAAGTTTCTTGATGCACCATTACCAAATGTAAATAAACCAGTATTGTAATTATGTAAATCATAATGTTGGTAACTAATGGTTTGTGACAAACCAAAGTAATCATCCGGCACCGAAAGTCTTTTATATATTCCAACAGACATAGTTAGAATATTAAAACTTCTACTTTTATCAACTTTTTGGGTTTGATAATTATTATAATATTGACTTGTATAAGAAAGAGAGGTGCTTAATTGTACCGGTTTTTTCTTTCCAAACCAAGGTTCTGAAAACGACAAACTATAAGTTCTATAGTATGAACTAGCTTGTAATCGTAAGGAAACTTTTTGACCATCACCCATAGGAAGCGGTTTGTAAGCCTCTTTGTTGAACAAATTTCTAGCTGAGAAATTATTGAACGATAAACCTAAAGTTCCAATAAAACCACCACCACCATAACCTCCTTGAAGCTCTATCTGACTAGCTCCTTTTTCAGTCAAAGGATATTCAATATCTACAGTTCCAGCTGAAGCATCAACATTTTTAAACTTAGGCTCAATAGATTCTGGATCAAAAAATCCTAATTGCCCAATTTCACGAATTGTTCTTATGAGTAAATCTTTATTGTATTTTTCTCCGGGTTTTGTTCTTAATTCTCTATAAATTACGTGGTCGTTTGTTTTATCATTTCCTGTAACTGTAATTTTATTGAAATAAGCTATTGGACCTTCGGTAATACGTATTTCAAAATCTATTGAATCGTTGGCTGTTTTTGTTTCCACGGCATTTATATTGGAAAATAAATATCCAGTATTTTGATATAAATTAGTAATATCTTCGCCATCTGGTTTTGATTTATCTGCAATCCTTTTTTCCAAAAGCACTCCATTATAAGTGTCTCCTTCTTTGATGCCAAGCATTCCAAGAAGAGCTTCATCTGAATACACGGTATTTCCTAGGAATTTAATGTTTCCAAAACGGTATTTATTACCCTCTTCGATTTTAATTTTAATCATTATAGCTTTTAAATCAGCATTGTAGGCAACGGAATCAGAAAGTATTCTGGCATCTCGATACCCTTTTTCTTTATAAGCTGCGATTACTTTTTCTAAATCGGCATCGTATTTTGCCTTGATAAATTTTGATGCTTTTAAGCTAATAAGTGTTTTGCGTTTTGTGTCTTTCATCGCCGCACGCAAGGTCTCGGACTTTATTTGCTTGTTTCCAACAAATACAATATCCTTAATTTTAACTTTCGAGCCTTTATCAATTTTCACAACCATATTAACTTGGTTAACTTGTGCCGAGTCTATAACGGTATTAATAGTTACCTTGGTATTGTAGAAACCGTCTTTTTTGTATTTATTTTCGATGTAATTCTTAGTCGTTGTAATTAAATTTTCGTTAACTACTTTACCTTTTGTAAGACCATTATCTTTTACTAAGCCTTCAACCTTGCTTTTCGGGATGCCAACAAATTTTACCTCATTCAATTTGGGTAATTCTTCGACATGCAAATCTAGATAAATGCTATCCTTTTCAATCCTATTTATATAAAATGAAATCTCATCAAAGAGCCCTAATTTCCCTAATTTTTTAATAGCATTGCTTATCTCTTCTCCGGGAACAGTAATTTCCTGCCCTTTTTGAAGGCCAGCAAATGTTACAACGGTATTTGAATTAAAACTTATTTTGCCAACAACGTCAACTTTGGCTAATATGTACGTTTTTCCTTGGTCAAATGGGACTCTATCTTGGGCTTTAATTTGTGAAAAAATTCCAAAAATCAATATGCTGAGGACTATCTTTATGCTTTTTTGTAACACTAAAAAATTATTTAATTTGTTCACTTGTTTTTCCAAATCTACGCTCTCTTTTTTGATAACTAATAATAGCCTCATACAAATCTTGTTCTTTAAAGTCTGGCCATAATATATCAGTAAAATATAATTCTGCGTAGGCAATTTGCCATAACAAAAAATTACTTATTCTATGTTCACCGCTTGTTCTTATTAATAAATCTACCTCTGGTAAATTTCGCGTGTAAAGATGCTCATTTATAATTGAATCGTCAATAGAGTCTATTGAAATTATATTATTTTTAACTTTATCGCTAATGTTTCTTACAGCATTTATGATTTCTTCTCTTGAACCATAACTCAATGCCAGAGTTAAAGTCATTCTGGTATTATCCTTAGTCTTATTTATTACATCAAGAAGTTCGTCTTGAGCTGATTTCGGCAATTTTTCTAAACAACCAATAGCATTTAATTTAATATTGTTGTCTTGTAGGGTTTTAAGTTCTTTCTTTAATGCTCTAATCAATATTTTCATTAAAGTGTCGACTTCCAGTTTTGGTCTGTTCCAGTTTTCGGTAGAAAAAGCATATAGGGTAAGGTTTTCTATTCCTAATTTGGCGCAGGCTTTTATATTTACTTTCACGGATTTTGTTCCGCTTTCGTGTCCTAAAGCTCGTAACATTCCTTTTTGTTTTGCCCAACGACCATTACCGTCCATGATGATGGCTAAATGTTTGGGTAAATTTGTTAAGTCTATAGTATCTAGTAATTTCATTTTCTTATTCTGCACAATAGCAAGGCTTGTTTCCAAAGGTATACGTTAGTGTTAGCCCTGAAAAAACATACCAATCATTATTATTTATATTTCCAAATTTTGCAAAACTTTCGTTCTCTGGATTACTTCCGTCTAAATTATCCGTTAATGTATATCTTGCTCCAACCTCCAAAGCCAAAACGATATGAGGTGAAACATTTGATTTTACCCCTAAAGTCATTGGAATTGCAAATGAACCAGTACTCGATTCCTTTAGCGTTTCTTCCGATTCAACATACAATTCGTCATACCTGAAATAACTTATCCCCGAATAAACATAAGGGGTGTATTTTCTTTTGATTTCGTGTAAATTAAAATCAAAAAAATTAAATTCAAGGCCTAAAGATACTTCTTTTATGCTATTTTCAAAGCGATAACCTCTTTGATTTCTACTTGGCTCTTTCGAATCAAAATCATTTGCGAAAATTTTTGATTGGGTGTAAGAAAAACGATAGGAATGTCTCGGACTTTTATTCCATTTGTATAAAATTCCGATTGCAGGTTCGTTTGGTGAAATGTAAGTTGTAAGCCCAACATCGCCAATATAGTTGCTTCCACCGGCAAAAACACCTATTTCATGAATTTGTGCACTCATTGAAAAAAAGAAGAACAGGAATATTAGATTGAAAAGTTTATACATTTAATTAAAAATTGCGTGCAAATATAATAATTATCAACACGAATCAATACTCATTGGATTAAATGTGTCCACAATTGGAAAATTGACTCAAAAAACAATGTCAATTATTGATTCGATATTACAGAAACGGAAAAAATCAGGATATTCGTATGGCGAATAGTTAAAAATGATTTAATTTCTTCGGTCTTCACCCCAAAACAACTTGGTGCGAAGTGTTTTCAAAAAAGTTTCGTTGGGAATCTCTACCATATTTATTTGAAATGGGGATTTTTTTATAAATAATACAGTTTCGTTTTTTACAGAAATGATTCTAGAATCTAGAGAAACCAAATAATGATCGTCTCTACCCGAAACTTTTAGTCTAATTTCTGTTTCGTCTGTAACCACAAGTGGGCGGGCGTTTAGATTGTGTGGTGCAATTGGAGTAATAACTACACTTCTAGCATTTGGGGTTAATATTGGCCCTCCGCAACTCATAGAATATCCTGTTGAGCCAGTAGGTGTTGCGATGATTAGACCATCAGCCCAGTAGGAATTCAAATATTCATTATTTAAATAAGTTTCAATCGTTATCATCGAAGTGGTGTCTTTACGACTAACCGAAATTTCATTTAGGGCAAAATTAATGTCCTGAATGGCTTCATTATCAGGCGAGCACGACAAATTCAACAAAGTTCTTTTAGAAATAGAATATTTTTTATCAATAATAAATTGCATAAATTTTGGAATATTCTCTTTTTGAACTGTGGCTAGAAATCCCAAACGACCTGCGTTTATGCCTAAAATTGGCACTCCTGAATCCCGAACTAAAGTTGCCGCTTTCAAAATAGTACCATCTCCGCCAATGCTAATTAGCATATCAAAACTACTGTTTAACTCCGTATAAGATTTAAAAGTTGGATAGTCCTTATCTATGATTTTTTTTTCGAACAATATTTTAAAAAAATTCGACTCAATAATCATCTCAACATTATTCTTAATAAGAAAAACAAAAATGTCTTTTATGATGGGTTCGGTACTATTTTGATAGTATTGACCGTAAATGGCTACTTTCATTTCTGTATTATATATTAAGGTATTTGTCCAAATAATCTGAGCGATCCTTTAAGGTGTTGATGTAATTATCTTCGTAATGTTCCGATATAATTTCATAATTATACCTTCTAAAGGACTGAATTATTTCGTTTATGGCTCCTAAACTTATTTTAATAGTAATTTGTATGCTTTCAGTATCTGTTTCTGACACGAATAAACCTAATATTTTGCCATTATTACTTTCTATGATTTGAGTAATTTCACTCATTGAATGATCTAAAGCTCTTTTTTTGACAATAATAATACTTCCTGTCTCATTCAAAAAAGGGGTTTCATTAAAAAATTTCATAATGTCGGCAATTTCATAATAGCCTACATATTTATTTTTTTCGTCCAAAACAGGAATTAAGTTGGTGTTATTTTTTGCAAAAACCTCCAAAACATCAAGCCAAATCATAGTAGTTCGGGCAAAAAATCTTGCAAGAGTATGTCTATAATCGATTACTTTTTTAGAACTGTCAAAAGATTCGATGTCATCAGAAGCAATACTACCAATGTAAATTTCCTCTTCAACCACCGGAAAATGTGAAAAAGTTAATTCATCAAAAAACTCCTGAACAACCGCAATACTTTCCTGGCTGTCAATCGCTTTAAAATCATTGGTGATATAGTTTGTAATTTCAGTCATAAATCAATTCAAAATATTTGATGCAAAATAATCAAAATTATGCAATAACGGCTAGTTTTACTTTGTATTTTTGCACTTCAAAGCCATAAAAATTATTCTAAAAACTATTCCAATGACAAAGTTAAGTGTAAATATTAACAAAATAGCAACTTTGCGTAATGCTCGTGGCGGAAATGTTCCGGATTTATTAAAAGTTGCCACTGATATTCAAAAATTTGGTGCACAAGGAATCACGATTCATCCACGTCCAGATGAACGTCACATTCGATATCAAGATGCTCGAGACCTGAAATCAATCGTTTATACCGAATATAATATTGAAGGAAATCCTGAAAAAACTTTTATCGATTTAGTTCTCGAAATAAAACCAACACAAGTCACATTAGTTCCTGATGCCATCGACGCCATAACTTCGAATGCAGGTTGGGATACCATAAAACACAAGGATTTCCTAACTGAAATTGTTCAGGAATTTCAGCGAAACGGAATTAGAACTTCGATTTTTGTTGATCCTGTTCTCGAAATGATTGAAGGTGCAAAAATCATTGGGACCGAAAGAATCGAATTGTATACCGAAGCTTTTGCTCACGAATATAGTTTGGGAAACAAAAACGGAATTGACCCTTATGTAAAATCGGCTTTATTAGCGAATGAAATTGGACTTGGAATTAATGCTGGACACGATTTGAGTCTGGACAACATTCAGTTTTTCAATCAAAATATTCCCGGTTTGCTCGAAGTTTCCATTGGTCACGCACTTATTTCCGAAGCCATTTATCTCGGATTGGATAATGTGGTGAATATGTATTTACAAAAACTGAAATAAAAGTTTTTTGACTAAAAAAATATTATAAATGTTGTACTCAAAAATAGAAGGCGAAGGAAAACCACTTTTAATACTGCACGGATTCCTAGGAATGTCAGACAATTGGAAAACAATGGGAATGCAATTCGCAGCCAATGGATATCAGGTTCATTTGCTGGATTTGCGCAATCATGGCAAGAGTTTTCATTCCGATGAATTTAGTTACGAAATAATGGCTCAAGATGTTTACGAATATTGCAAAGCCAATAGTCTCGAAAAAGTCAACATTTTAGGACATTCAATGGGTGGAAAAACAGCTATGCTTTTTGCAACAATCCATCCAGAGATGGTCGAAAAATTAGTAGTTGCCGATATTGGTCCAAAATTTTATTCACAACATCATCAAAGTATTCTCGAAGGACTTAATGCTGTCGATTTCTCAAAAAAACCAAGCCGAAAGGAGGTCGAAGAAATCTTGGAGAAATATATAGCTGATTTTGGAACCAGACAATTCTTGTTGAAAAATCTTTATTGGCAAGAGCCTGGACAATTAGCGTTTCGATTTAATTTAACTGTTTTTAATAAAAAAATAGAGGAAATAGGGAAGCGACTTCCCGAGAATGCCGTTTTCACGAAACCAACACTTTTTATTCGTGGCGGAAATTCCAATTATATTATTGATCAAGATTTTGCAATTATTCAACAACATTTTCCCAATTCAAGAATTGAAACTATTCCTAATGTAGGGCATTGGCTCCACGCCGAAAATCCAAAACTATTTTATGAGATTACGAGTTCGTTTTTAAAATAAAAGTTAAAGCCCTTTTCAATAAATTTGAAAAGGGCTTTAACTTTTATTTTATCAAAATTTATTTTTTCATAATCTTCATAGTTTCTGTTTTTCCAGAATAAGACGTTACTTTCAATACATAATTTCCAGTTTGAAGGGAATTTAAATCTAAATCGGCTTTGTTTAAATTTGAAAATTTAGAAGAATATACTTGTCTTCCTAATAAGTCAAAAACTGCAGAATCTTTAATTAAGAATACTTCAGAATCTAAATGCAACATTCCATTTGTTGGATTTGGATAGGCAAACAGTTGTTTTTTTAAATCAAAGCTAGGGACTTTTAATGGAATTCCAGTAAATTTATAAATTCCTCCTGTAGTAGCGTTAGTATTTAAGCCTGCTGAAAACCCAAAAGAATTATTCAAAAAAGCTAATGTACCGTGTGAGACCCCATCAATAGTTGTCCAAGTCAAACCATCATCTAAGCTATAGGAAGAACCAAGTGGATTTGCTGACGCGGCAGAAATCACTGTCGAAGTACCTGGAATGTAAGCGATATCAGTATTATAAAGGCTACCTGTGATTGCCATTGGACTCCAATTTGCTCCTCCATCAGTTGTATTGAAAAGTTTAACGGGGTTATAAGTCATCAAAAGACCTTTGTTCGCATCCGAAAAAGTGAACCTGTCAAGTCCGAAATCTATACTGGGTGTAGGGTTAGTATTAACAGTCCAAGTTAGCCCTTTGTTATCAGATTTGAATATTCTACCCCTGTCAGTTCCAAACCAAATGGTGTTTTCTGAAACTGTATAAATATTTTCATAACCATATTCACTAACAGTATCTACTATAGGATCTGGAATATTTGCACCATTAACTCTTATCCAATTTGTTCCACCATCACTTGTTGTGTAAATTTCAAATTCTCCGTTTTCTGGATCGCCTCCTGCAACTCCATTATTGGCATCCCAGAAATAAACGAAGTTCGCATAGGATTCTGATAAATTACTAAATGCGGTTGATGTTTGTTTATTCCAAGTCGTTCCGCTATCTGTGGTTTTCCAAATACCACCTTCAGTAGTGAGGATATTAATAGGATACACAGATATCCATGCGGTTGTTGCTGAAACTGCCGTAATTGAAGAAATACCTAAATCCGATGGTGTAGCTACATTTAAATCTATTGGTGCAGCTGTCCAAGTTTCTCCTCCATCTGTGCTGCGTGTAAATCCTTTTATAGTATAATCCAATGTAGCACTATCATACTCCTGAGCCCAAATTACATTTGCATCTACGATAGATACACTGTATAAAGTTCTGCCAGAAGTTGCAAAACCTGTTGCTTTTTCATTCCAAAACTGGGCGTTTGCAATAAATGAACTAGCCAATAAAACGGAAAGTAATATTTTCTTCATAACTTTAGTTTTAAGATTTATCCCACGAAGATAAAAAAAAATGTCGATTTTTAAAATAATTATTTTACTTTTGAAATAAAAACTTATGAAGCTACTAATCAGAATTTTAATTACATCAGGTTTGGTTTTGCTTATTGCACACTTTATGACAAGTGTCAGTGTTGCTGATTTTACGACTGCTTTAATTGTTGCAGTTGTTTTGGGGTTGCTTAATTTATTTGTTAAGCCAATTTTAGTTATATTGACATTGCCTGCAACTATTTTAACTTTAGGGTTATTTTTATTTGTCATCAACGCAGTGATCATTTTATTATGTTCAAGGCTTGTGGATGGATTTAGGATAAATTCATTTTGGACCGCCTTAATTTTTAGTATAATTCTTTCTGTTTGTCAGTCAATTGTATATAAAATTATTGGAGACGATAAATGAAAAAGTATTACAATTGCAGTCAAATAATTGACTAAAATACAATAACTTAAAAACTTGTTTGGGTTGCAAAAATTTTATAATTTTGCAACCCAATTTTATTATGTAAATTAAAGAAGAAGATGGATATCAAAAGAGTAGCATTAGACGCAGTAAACGAAACAATTGTAATGACAGTTGTTGCTATGGATTATAAAGGTCAAGTAGCAAAAAGAATAAACGAAAAAATGCCATTGGCAACCGTAAAAGGATTCAGAAAAGGCGCAGTACCAAAAGATCTTGTTGAAAAACAATACGGGAAAGCTATAAAACAAGAAGAAGTAAAAAAAGTAGTTGATTTGGCTTTAGAGCGTTTTGTGCAATCCGAAAGATTAAATCTTCTTGGTACACCACTTGCTAAAATAAACGAAAATTTTTCTTGGGACGACGAAGAATTGGTTTTTGAATATGAAATAGGTTTAGTTCCAAGTTTTGAATTAGATTTGGACGCCAAAAACAACATTATAAAATATGTGGTTACTGCTGATGATAAAATGATTGAAGGCCAAATTGCCCGTATCCAAAAACAATTTGGGACTCCAATTCCTCAAGACGCTGTTGAAGCTGGATTTGATGTTTCCGGAACATTTTTTAATATTGAAAAAGGAATAAGCAATCCAACTACTTTTTCTTTAGACATTTTCAAAGACAAAAGCACTTCTGATAAATTTATTGGAAAAAAAGTTGGAGATGTTGTAACAGTTAATACAAAAGGATTGTTTGATGACGATCACAAATTGATGGATACGATGAAAGTGGCTCACGATCATGTTCACGGACTTGAAGTAGATGTAGATTTTACTATCGAAGGCATCAATTCAACAGAATTAGCCGAATTAAACCAAGAATTATTCGACAAACTTTTTGGTCCTGGAAAAGTAACTTCTCTTGAAGATTTGAAAGCCAATATCAAGGAAGGTGCTGAGAGTCAATTTGCTCAGCAAGCAGACCAAAAATTATTAAACGATGTAACTGAATTTTTAATCGAAAACACAAAATTCGATTTACCAGCTGAATTTCTTAAAAAATGGTTGCAAACTGTTGGTGAAAAACAACTTACGACAGCAGAAGCTGAAGTAGAATATACTAGATCAGAAAAAGGATTGCGATTTCAATTAATCGAAGGAAAAGCAATGGCACAAAGTGACATTAAAATCACTTTCGAAGATTTGAAATCTTTTACAACAAAATCTATCCGTCAGCAAATGGCACAATTCGGACAAACAAATCCTACTGATGAAGAAGTTCAGGGAATTGTTGCAAGAGTTTTGGCAAACCAAGAAGAAGTAAAAAGACTTTCTGATCAAGTTGTAGCCGAGAAATTATTAGACTTGTTTAAAGAAAAAGCGAATCCTACAACTAAAGAAGTTAATTATGACGAATTTATTACCGCATTTTACGGAGAATAAATTTTAGAAAAAATTAGTATCTTTGAGCGTCAAAAGAATTATTTTTTTGACGCTCTTTTTTTTAAAAGTTCTTATATTTAAAATTAAGACATATTGGCATCATTTGTAAAGAGGTATGACCTTTGATAAAATAACTATTCAGTATATTACATAAAACTTAGAACAAATAAATATGAACTACGGTAAAGAATTTAAAAAATTTGCTACAAAACACCAAGGTGTAAATGCAATGTACTACGACAAGATTGTAGCGGCAATGAATCCAACAAATATGACTCCTTATATTATTGAAGAACGCCAGTTGAACATTTCTCAATTAGACGTTTTTTCGAGATTAATGATGGACAGAATTATTTTTCTTGGAACAGGAATTGATGACCAAATTGCAAATATTGTTCAAGCACAATTGCTTTTTCTTGAAAGTGCAGATGCTTCAAAAGATATTCAAATTTACTTGAATTCTCCAGGAGGAAGCGTTTATGCAGGATTGGGAATTTATGACACAATGCAATATATCAAACCTGACGTGGCAACTATTTGCACCGGAATGGCCGCTTCAATGGGAGCCGTTTTATTATGTGCCGGAGCAGCAGGAAAACGTTCGGCATTACCTCATTCAAGAGTAATGATTCATCAGCCGTCGGGCGGAGCACAAGGTGTTGCGACTGATATGGAAATCAACCTTCGCGAAATGTTGAAATTAAAAGACGAATTATACCAAATTATTTCTCAGCACACAGGACAAACATTCGATAAAGTTCATAAAGATAGTGAACGCGATTATTGGATGATTGCTGACGAAGCAAAAGAATACGGAATGATTGATGAAGTGTTGAGAAGAAGTTAAATTAGATAACAGGTTTCAGATTTCAGACTGCAGTTTTTTGCAATCTGAAATCTGAAATCTAAAATCTGCAATCTAAAAAGATGGCAAAACCAAAATTAGAATGTTCATTCTGTGGAAGAAAAAAACCGGAAACCAATTTATTGATTGCCGGAATCGACGCACACATTTGTGATAAATGTATCGAGCAAGCCCACGGAATTGTATTAGAAGAATTAAAATCAAGCAGTAAGGCAAAGTTGCCAGCTGATTTGGTTTTGAAAAAACCAAAAGAAATCAGGGCTTTCCTTGATCAATACGTTATTGGTCAAGACCAAACCAAAAAAGTGATGGCTGTTGCGGTTTACAATCACTACAAACGTTTGATGCAACAAGAATTACACGACGATGTGGAGATTGAAAAAAGCAATATCATTATGGTGGGTCAAACCGGAACCGGAAAAACTTTGGTTGCAAAAACTATTGCCAGAATGCTTGACGTTCCCTTGGCAATTGTTGACGCAACAGTTTTGACAGAAGCTGGTTATGTGGGCGAAGATGTCGAAAGTATTTTGACACGTTTACTACAAGCTGCCGATTATGATCTTGCCAAAGCCGAAAGGGGAATCGTTTTCATTGACGAAATTGATAAAATTGCCCGCAAAAGCGACAATCCATCCATCACTCGTGATGTTTCTGGCGAAGGAGTGCAACAAGCATTATTGAAATTATTGGAAGGAACGGTGGTGAATGTTCCGCCAAAAGGAGGAAGAAAACATCCAGACCAAAAATTTGTTGAGGTAAATACCCAAAACATCTTATTTATTGCAGGAGGTGCTTTCGACGGAGTTGAAAAAATTATTTCTAAAAGATTAAATCGCCAAGCCGTTGGTTACAGCACATCAAGAAATGTTGATAATATTGACAAAGATAATTTGTTGCAATATATTATACCAAAAGACATCAAGGATTTTGGATTAATTCCAGAAATCATTGGTCGTTTGCCAGTGTTGACACATATGGATCCTTTGGACAGAGAAACTTTGAGAGCGATTTTGACCGAACCTAAAAATGCCTTGATTAAACAATACCAAAAACTGTTTTTGATGGATGAAGTAGTATTCAATATCACGGATGAGGCTTTGGATTTTATTGTCGAAAAAGCTTTGGAATATAAACTCGGAGCTCGTGGATTGCGTTCTTTATGCGAAGCCATCCTAACCGATGCAATGTATGAATTGCCAAGTTCTGATGATAAAATATTAGAAATTGATGTTGATTATGCAAAAGAAACACTTAATAGAAACTTATTGAAACGATTAGAAATCGCTTCGTAAATTAATTTTTACATAAATTAAAAAACTCCAATTACAATTTAAATGGAGTTTTTTTATGCTTTTATTAAAATATTAATGAACTCTTTTCTTTAATAATTTCCACAAAACAGGAGCGGTTGTCACAAAAACAATTCCAATCACAATATACTCTATATGGCTTTTTAAATCAATATTGAATTTTTCTAAAAATAAGGATGACAAATAATGTCCTGCAAAAATCATACTGAAAGACCAAAGTATGGAACCAACAATATTATTGAACATAAACTTCTTTTTATTCATTCCTGCAATTCCTGCAACTATAGGTGCAAAAGTTCTGAAAATGGGTAAAAACCGTGCAAAAACAATTGCTTTTCCGCCATATTTTTCGAAAAAATCTCGAGATTGTAAAAGGTATTTTTCCTTAAACCAAAATGTATCTTCCTTATTGTAGAGATAAGTACCTCCTTTAACTCCAAACCAATAACCAACCATATTGCCAAAAACACCTGCTAAAGAAACCAATGAGGACAATAAAACCACATTGATAAAATCGTTACCTACTGATATTTGCCGAGTCAATAACTCACTGTAAATCCCTGCTAAAAATAACAAGCTATCTCCTGGTAGAAAAAATCCTGCAAACAAACCTGTTTCGGCAAAAATTATAAAAAGAATAACTAGCAATCCCATTTTTACTCCACCAAATTCCATTAATATATAAAACTCGGGATTTATTAGTTGTGTCCAATCGAAATTATTCATAAAAATACTTTAAAAAAATTTTGGTTGTGAAAGTAATTATAATTTGGCGAAACTGCACTATAAAGGCTATGGATTTCAGGTTTTTTAATAAATATTTAATAAAAAAAAGGTTCTTGTACATTCTTTTTAAAGGTTGAACTCTTGCCCCATCAAAGGAATAACGCAATCAAAACCAAACTTTTCATTAATTTTTATGCTAAGTTCATCTAATGCTTCATTTTCTCCATGAACCAAAAATATTTTTTTCGGGGTGTTTTCCAATTCGGAAAGCCAGTTTAGTAAATCATTTTGATCTCCGTGAGCTGAAAGTGCTTCTATTTCCAGAATAGTAGCTTTTACTTCATAATATTTTCCGTAAACTTTAATTTCTTTAGCTCCTTCCAATAATTTTCTGCCTCGTGTTCCTTCGGCTTGATAGCCAATAATGATTACGGTGGTTTCAGGCAGCCCGATATATCGCTCTAAATAACTCAAAACCCTTCCGCCTGTAATCATTCCGCTGGCTGCAATTATCACTTTGGAGTTTTTATTATAAATTGTTTCTATGGTTTCCTGATAATCAGAAATCATTGTAAACATTTGGCACATTGCTACATATTCATATTCGGGTAATTTGTGCCAATTTCTATTATTTTCAAAAATATCCAACACTTTAATTCCCATTGGCGTGTCAATTATATAAGGAATATTAGGAATTTTACCTTCTGTTTTGAGTTGCCACAACAAATACATTATAGTTTGAGCGCGTTCTACAGCAAAACTCGGAATAATAATTGTTCCTCCTTTTTGAACCGTATTGTTGATGTACATTTCTAGTTCTGCCTTGGCATCAGTATTGGGATGAAGCCGATTTCCGTAGGTACTTTCCAAGAAAATATAATCGGCTTTCTTAGGTTTAGTTGGACGAAACATTAGTACATCATTGTCACGACCAATGTCGCCTGAAAAAACTAAAGTTTTATTTTCTAAAAATAATTCTACGCTGCAAGCACCAATAATGTGACCGGCATTCGAAAAAACAGCAGTAATTTCAGCATCCAAAATAATTTCCTCATTTGGTTTAACCACTCTAAAAAGAGGAGAAACTGCTTCAGCTTGTTTTACAGTATAAAGAGGTTCAGCAATTTCGTGTTTGGAATAATGTTCCTGATTGGCTTTAATTGCTTCTTCTTCCTGAATTTTTGCGCTATCCAAAAGAATCAATTTTGCTACATCTTTTGTGGGACTCGTGCAATAAATTTTGCCTTTGAATCCTTGATTTACTAATCTTGGTAACCAACCACAATGATCTAAATGTCCATGAGTAAGTAATACAAAATCTATTGTAGAAGGTAAAACAGGCAAAGGCTGCCAATTGAGTTCTCTCAAAGGTTTGATGCCTTGAAATTGTCCACAATCTATCAAAATCTTTAAACCATTGCTTTCAATTAATGTTTTTGAACCGGTTACTGTTCCTGCTCCACCAATGAATTTAATTTTCATAATTTCAATATTTTAAATTAATAAAAATCTAATTGTCACCCTGATCTTGTCGATGGGCTAAATATATTCACATAATTCTGATGCTTCTTTCAATACGTTTTTTATTCGATTAGAACTCAATCCAATTCTTTCCAAGCAATCTGAATTGTTTATTATTTCTTTTACCAAAATCACGTCTAATATTAATAATCTGTCTTTTTCGGCCAAAGATAAAGTGGTTAAACAGGTTACCGGATAAAGAAAATTATCGTCGTTTTTAGTTTTTAAATTATTGTTTTCGGGATAATTCCAACTTAACAAACTCAATCCTGAACATTTTGCAAAGGCAATTGCATCCGACGTAAATCGATTATTAGTGGCAATCCAGCATTTTGATATAGAATCTTTTTCCGAAAAAATGGCATGTCGCCTTTCTTTTAAATCATTAAATCGTGACAGAATATACATGGGGACTTTTACGTCAGAATTAGCATCTTTTCCAAGATGAAATTTGCATTCAATCATAGAAATGACATGGTCTTTTTTAATCAACACATCAATTTCGTGCGATACGCATTTGCCTTGTAGAACTAAATTCGTTTGGGTTACATAATGCTCAGCAGCGAAAAGACGAGCAATATATTTTTCGAAAAAAAAGCCTGCTGGACCTAATAATCGTATGGCTTCTTTTAAATTATATCTGGCGGCATGAGAATGAGATACTTTTTTTAATAGGCTAAAAGCCAACTTGTAGATTTGCTTAGTTGAAATTCCTTCGTAGATTTCCTTTTTAATAGTTTGTAAAATAGCTTCAACTATTGACTGGCTTGCTCCTGATTTCAAGAGTGATTGTTTGAGTTTTATTGGGTTAAAATCAACAATATCGCCAGAATGTTTTACAATTTTCATCTGTTATAATTTAACAATTGATAAAACTACTTGGGCTATTAAAGGTATAAAAAAAAACTTAGAAATTTTGGTTTTTGACACTGAAATGATTGAGAAATACAGTTTATTAGGATAAAATTATTTAAAGCAAACAGGAATGATTTCACCTTTGGCCAAACAATATTTCTCAACCAATTCAGGAGTGATTTTATTGGTGTAATCTTCTTCGACAACTGTAAATCCAATGCTTCGCAATTTATCAAAATAATCGCGACCATAAATGCGAACGTGATCGTATTGACCAAATATTTCGGCACGTTCTTTTTGGTCAGTGATGGAATCGTCGGCAAAAGTTATTTCTCTTTTCAAGTCCTGAGGAATTTGCAGAATTGCCATTCCACCTTTTTTCAAAACTCGGAATAATTCCTGCATCGCTTTGGTATCATCAGGAATGTGTTCCAATACGTGATTGCAAAAAATAATATCATAAGAATTGTCATCAAATGGTAAATTGCAAATATCAGCTTTCACATCTGCAAGAGGCGAAAACAAATCGGTTGTGGTGTAATCTATGTTTTTTTGATTTCGGAACAATTTATAAAATGCTTGTTCCGGTGCAAAATGAAGGACTTTTTTTCTTGCTGCAGAAGTAAAAAAATCGGTTTCGTTTTTCAAATATAACCACAATAAACGATGTCTTTCGAGCGAAAGTGTACTTGGCGAAAGCGCATTGTTTCTCTGTTTTCCGTATCCATAAGGCAAAAACATTCTAAAACTTTTTCCATCGATTGGATCCGTGAATGTATTTCCTTTCAAAGCCAAAGCAAGAACAGGACGTGCGGCATAACTCAGTCTAATTAATATTGGACGAGGAATGGTATTGAGTATTAATTTAAAAAGTTTTTTCAAAATAGTAAAATCGGTGTTTAAAGAACAAAAGGAATTTTTCTAAACTCGTCTTCCTCATTACTCACAATTCCTAACGCTTGATAAACATAAGCGAAAGTCGAAAGCAATTCTGGTTTTCCGTCAATTAGAGCTACATCGTGTTCAAAATGAGCACTTGGTTTTCCATCCGCAGTTAGGATTGTCCAGCCGTCTTTTAGCTGTTTTATATTTTTGGTTCCCAAATTAATCATAGGTTCAATAGCAACGACCATTCCTTCGACAAAAAGTTTTCCACGACCACATTTTCCGTAATTGGGCATTTCTGGATCTTCGTGCATTTTTTGGCCTACACCGTGTCCAACAAGTTCCCGAACTACTCCATACCCGTGACTTTCAGTATATTTTTGAATAGCGCTTCCAACATCCTCCACACGATTTCCAGCTTTAAATTCTCGGATTCCTACGTATAGAGATTCTTTGGTAACCTGTAATAATTTTTTGGTTTCCGGAGCAACCTCACCAATTTCGAAAGAATAGGCGTGATCTCCGTGATATCCGTTTTTATAAGCACCACAATCTACCGAAATCACATCGCCACTTTTTAAAGGGACCTTGTTCGGAATTCCGTGTACTACCTGAGCATTTGGACTCATACAAAGCGAGTTTGGAAAGCCATATAATCCAAGGAAACTTGGAACTGCTCCGTGGTCACGAATGAATTCTTCGGCTAATTTGTCTAAATATAAAGTGGTGACTCCTTCTTTTATTTCGGAAGCAATCATTCCTAATGTTTTCGAAACAATTAAGGCACTTTCGCGCATCAATTCTATTTCTTCACGTGTTTTTTGGATAATCATAATTCAATTTTCAGACGGCAAAAATACAACTTAAAAATTATTTAATTAGGATTAGCCATGATTTTATAAAGTTCCGAGTTGGAAGTATAAAAACGATTCTCTAAAGCAATTTGTGAAAGTTGAGCACTGACTAAATTATTTTCTCTGGTGTTGATTAAGAAAAGAGAGCTCTCCCCTAAAGTAAACAATCGCTCCTCAGATTGAAGCATTGTATCATAATCCGTAACTAATTTATTTATTAAATTTTGTTGTTTGGTCAAAGACTGGATTTCTATTTTTTGGGCGCTAATTTTGTTTGTCAATTGCACTTTTTCTAAATCACGTATAAATTCGGATTCCTGAATTTTATATTGCGCCAGCTTTAATCCGCCTCGTTCTTTCCTTAAAAACAAGGGAAAATAAAAATCGACTCCCACTTTGTAATTGTCAGAACTATTGGGCATTGTTGGATTTGGCTGAGCCAAATAAGAATATCCCACGTCAATTTTTGGCAACAGCATATTTGCTTTCATCTTTTTCTCGACGGTCAATAAATCAATTTTACTTTGTAAAGCTTCAATTTTGGGATGATTCATTACTGAAAATTCTGGATTGACTAATTCGCTAATATTCAAAGTTTCTTGAATAGTCTGACCCAATTTTTTCTCGGGGATAATAGCATCTGAAAGTTCTAATGGAATGTTGTTTTCTAACCAAAGAAAGTTTGATAATTCCAGTTTGGCTTTTGTTAATTTTAATTTTGAATCTTCAAGGGCCAACAACCTGTTTTTGACAACGATTCCTGCTTCAACGCTATCAATGGCTGGCTTGTCTCCTTGTTTTATTAAGGACTCAATGCCTTGATATCGCTTTTGCGCATTGGTGCTATAATTTTCATATAGCAAATACTCTTCGTAGTTTTTTTTCCAATTGAAATATGCTACAGAAGCATCGTATAAAACGGCTATGGCTTCTAGTTTTTGCTCCGCTTGACTTAATTTGACTTGGATTTTCGCCTTTTGCAAATCAGCCATTCGCTGATTGATAAGCAAACCTTGACCAAGAGGCACGCTAATTCCAAGTGAAGTTAAACCGTTGCTGGGTGTTTTGTTTTGTGGATTTAGATAATAGCCTTCGTTTTGATCAAATCCTGCTTTTATGTCGATTCCATACCAAGTGGGGATTTTAAAACTGCTGTTTAATATCGAATAATACTCTGTTCCTTGAAATTGCTTTTTGTTATAATCCAATTCTAATTTTGGGTCAAATCCGCCTCGAGCCATCATCAAATTAGCTTGTGCTTTACTGATTTCCAAATTAGCGTTTTTTACCAATGGATGGTATTTTTTTACAAAACCCAAATACTCATTGTAGCTCATTTCTTTGAGATTTAATGGTAGTTGTTCTTCATTATTGGTTTGACCATAAATAGCCGTTCCAAATAAGGTGAGTAATAAAAGAAGGTATTTCATTATTTCTTTTCTTTAGAAGGTTTCTCTTTTCCATTGTAATAATTAGGTGGAAAACCGTTAAGCGTTCTCCAAAATTCAAACCAAACCGGGACTGTATTTAGTAAGGCAATGGTTTGTGCGCCTGATCCTATACTTAATTGTTTTGGCCAAGGAGCTTCATTTTTGTCTGGTGCAATCAGTATTCTGAATTTTCCATTATCGCTGATGAAATTTTCTATTGCCACTACTTCACCACCAAAAGTACCATAAGACATATCAGGCCATCCTGAGAAAACAATTGTTGGCCATCCATCAAACCAAACTCTTACTTTTTCTCCTCTTTTAATTAAAGGTAAATCAATTGGGTCTACAAAAGATTCTACAGCAATATCATATTTAGAAGGCATAATCGTAGCAATGGGAGTTCCTTCTTTAATGTTTTCACCAATTCCCGATTGCAAAGTTCTATTGATGTAACCACTTTGCGGTGCTTTGATGTAATACATTCCATTACGAATACTATAATTAGCATATTGATTTTCGAGTTTGCTAACTTGAGCTTCGGTGTCGTATTGATTGCTCATCGCAGTGTATTGATCACTTTGTGCTTTGGAAGTTTTTTCAGAATACTCGGCAGTTATTCTGCTGATTTCAACTTCGGCATTGATGAATTCATTTTTACTAGTGTAAAATTTATTCTCTTGAGTGATGATTTTGGCTTCAACTTCTTGCAGTTTTAAGCGTTTTTCTTCTACATCAGACAAGGCTTTTAGCCCTTCTTTGTTTAATTGTAAAGAGCGATTGAATTGGGTATTGGCAATTTTCAATTGTGTTTTTACAGCTACGAGATCCATACTGTCACTTTTTATTTTCAAACTTGCTTGTTTAATTTTATTTTCGGCTTGTTTGAGTTTTAACCCTTTTTCTCTTTCGATAGCTTGCATTTGCACGGAAAGTGTTGCTACTTTTGATCCATATGATTCTAAGGACTGTTTTTTTGCATCTACTTGGTTTTTGGTGTTTTTAACCAAATTTGGATCCATATAATCTTCTTTTATCTCGGATATAAAGAGAATTGTATCTCCTTTTTTTACAAAATTTCCTTCTTGAACATACCATTTTTCTATTCGACCAGAAATAACAGATTGAATAGTTTGTGGTCTTTGATTGGGTTTTAATGTTGTTACTGCTCCTGAGCCTGAAATGTTTTGAGTCCAAGGCAAGAAAAGTGCTATAATCGCAAATATAGATACACATAGGATTATTCTATTCAAAATTTTATAATGAGGCCTATTGCTCAGATTCTTTACTGTAGAATATTTCTCAAGAACCTCATTGTTCAAATTATTTTTGTCGGATATATTTAGCATACTCTTATTTTTTAGTGTCAGATAATATGGTTCCTTTTTGCATTGTGATTTCTCTATTGCATTTAGTAAGCCAATGTGGGTTTTGGGAGGAGACAACTACCGTCCATTTGTTTTTGTCGGAAGTAATGAAGTCGATTATTTCATTGGCAACCTTGATATCCATTTTATCGGTTGGTTCTTCATAAAATAAAATGTTGGGTTTGTGGATAATGCTTCTAGCCAACAATATTTTTTGGGCATTTGAAGAAGATAATTCTTTTCCTTCAGGAAATATTTTTGTATCTAATCCTTTTGGTAGTGTTTTAATGAAACTAGTAAGTTGAACCCCATCAAGAGCCCATTTTAAATCTTCGGTACTAATGCTTTTATCGTTGAAAGTGATGTTTTCTAAAATAGTTCCTTCAAAAGTAGTTTCACCTTGAATAATGCTTCCTGTTCTAGAGCGGTATTGGTTAATATCTTTTTTTCTAAAAGTATCGTCATTAATGTAAAAATTGCCTGAGGATGGGTGTAACAAGCCAGAAAGCACTCGAATTAGAGTTGTTTTTCCGGAACCATTTTCTCCGTCAATTATGATTTTCTCTTCTGGATTTATTTTTAAATTAATGTTCTTTAAAATTCCAAACGTCGTTCCTGGGAACTGAAACTCCATATTTTCTGTTTCAATACTGATATTGGTATAACAATTTTTGTTCTCTGCTGCAACTTCTTCTTCCAGTTTCATATCAGTTACTTGACCTATTTTTTCCACTGCTGTCAATACATCATAGAAAGTTTCTAGTCCAAGAATAATTTTTTCAACCGAATTAATTACTAATAATATAATGATTTCTGCAGCGACAAATTGCCCAATATTCATTTGCTGATTCAACACTAAGTAACCGCCAATGATTAGTAAACTTGCCGTAATAATTACTTTAAAAATAATCAAATGGCTAAATTGTCTTTTGATTACATTAAAATGGTTTTCTCTACTGTATAAATATTCTTTTATATAACCATTATTTTTTTCTAAAGCAAAATCATAGTTAAGTTCATTTCTAAAACTAAAATTGTTTCGAGCAATTTCTTGTATCCAACTCGCGGTTTTGTATTTGTTTTTGGATTCTTTCAAGCTGGTTTCAATTCCTTTAGTATACGAAAATTTAAAAATAATATATAATAGAATCAACAATAAAATACCAAAAATAATAAAGAAGGGATGATAAAGAGATAATAAAACGACTCCAAAAACAATTTGCAAAATGGCAGCCGAGAAATCGACTAGTAATTTAGAAGTCCCTTTTTGAATGGTAAGTGTGTCAAAAAACCGATTGGCTAATTCTGGCGGATAATAGCCGTAAAGTTCTTTGAATTCAATTTTAGGTAATCGAGAGGCAAATTCGAAAGACGAACGTACAAACATTTTTTGTTGTAAGTTTTCAGTGATTCGCAATTGCATTAAAGACAAAATACCTACCAGTGCTACTCCAAAAACCACAAGAATTACCAATACAATCCAAGAAGCACTTACTCTACCGGATTGGATGAAATTCACAATGGCTTGAATCCCTAATGGTAAAGATAAACTCACGATTCCTGCAAAAATAGCATAGAAAAAAATTTGTGAAACATCTTTTTTGTCTAATTTTAAAAGATTTAATAGTCGTTTTAATGAATTCATATTTTATTTTTTAATAAATTTTCAATAATGTCGAAATAAAAAGCGGTTGGGCTTGTTGTCTGGTTACAGTCAGTAATAGATTTCATATGATCTTTAAGAAAGTGTTGATGCAAGGCTCCTTCAACAATACTTGACGCGAGGCTTTTGGCATATAAATATTCTGGGTTTACTTCTTTTATTATAGTTGTTAATCTATTGATTATTCGGATATATATAAAATAAAAACCTTCTTTATTTTCTTGGTCTACTTCTTTGGTGTGAAAAGTTTTAGTAAATTCTGCAATAATGATTTTATTTAAAATAGATTCGTTAATATGTAATGTTTTTTGATCATCTTCTACCTTTTCTGTGACTATTGAAATGGCTTTCTTTAGTTTTTCCCAAGAATCAGAATAATTAGATATGGCAAAAACTAATCGATATTCTATCCAACTCCAATACCAAGAGGATAAGTATACCAATAATTTATGCTTATTTTCGAAATAGCGATAGATGGAACTTTCATTTGAACCTATTTTTTCTCCTAATTTTTTAAATGTAAATTCTTCAAAGCCAATACTATCGATTAAAAGTATGCTCTCTTGAATAATTTTTTTGCCTAATGTAGAAGTTTCAGGGTCTTTTACATAGAGCTTTCCGTTTATTTGAATTTTGATGTTTGATAAAATTTGGTCCATTGATTAGTATAAATCTATTAATTGATTTTTTTTCTGCTTTCTATTTTTAAGAATTATAAACTAATTTTGAAACCAAAATTAATGTTTTCAGGGGTTTGTATTGTAGGAGCTATTTTATTGTATTTTAAATCCAAATATTGCAAATGATCCAACCCTTTAACTTCTTTTGGGATTTCTTTAAAACTATTTTGATTCAGGTACAAAAATTCTAGATTTTGCAGATTTTTAATTTCTGCAGGAAGTGAATTCAAATTGTCATTTTCAAGATGCAATGATCTTAAATTGGGAAGTTTTCCCAATAGTCCAAGCGTTTTGGGTAGATTGATGTTTTTCTCTTCATTTAAATACAATTCTTCTAAATTCGTAAGTTTATAAAAATCATCTGAAAGTTCTATAAAGTCATTTCCACTCAAATCAAGTACTTTTAACTTAGAAAGCATGGAAATCGATTCAGGGATTGATTTTAAATGATCATTCTTTAAATTTAAATATTCTAAGTTTTTAAAAACTAAAAAATTTTGATTTTCTAAATCAATATTTTGATTACTCAAATTCAATCGAACCACCAATTCTGGCTCTAATAATGCTTTTTTCAAGTCCGTGTATTCCTTGTTTTTTTCTTTACTTTCTATTTGAGCCAAACCAAATTGAGAAAATATTAAACTAAACAGAACTAATGAATATAGATTTTTCATAATTATAAAATTAAATTTTCAATATATTTATTGCAAATATAATAGTAATACTTTTAATAATGAAATATTAACTTTTATTTAATAAAAAAAAGCGATTCGAATGATTTGAAAAATGGATATTTAGGTTAATATATTTAATATATATTTCCCAAAAACCTTCATTAATTCAAATAGGCCCGTTAAGCCTGTTTTATAAACTTTCACAATAGATTCTTCAATAATTATTATGAATTTTCTTTGTTGGATGTATTCCAAAAAAGATGTACTGTTAAAACTCATTATTTAATAATTTGATTATGTATGAGTTTTATCATATTTTTTTAAAAAATTGCTTGTAACTTTATAGAAAATTATTTTTATGAGTAAATATGTAACTGCCGAGGAAGCTGTAAAAGTGGTAAAATCTGGTAATAGAATTTATCTTCAAGCTGCTGCTGCTGCGCCTACAATATTGGCAAACGCATTAACAGAAAGAGCATCTGAATTGAGAAACGTAGAAATGTGTCATTTGCATATTGAAGGAGAAGCACGTTATGCGAATCCGGAATTAGCCGAAAGCTTTCATGTCAATTCTTTTTTTATTGGCCCAAATATCAGACACACTTTGGCGGCAGGAAATGGTTCTTATACACCTGTTTTTTTGAGTGAATTGCCGTCTCTGTTTAGAAAAAAAGTTTTGCCTTTGGATGTTGCATTTATTCATGTTTCTCCACCTGATAGTCACGGATATTGTTCGCTTGGAGTTTCAGTAGAAGCAACATTGGCAGCAATTGAAAGCGCAAAAACAGTAATTGCACAAGTGAATCCGCAAATGCCAAGAACTTTTGGAGACGGATTTCTTCATATTTCCGAAATTGATTTTTTAGTTGAAGTTGATGCGCCAATATATACTCACGAAATGGGAAAATCTTCTCCATTAGAAGATAAAATTGGGAATTATATTGCTTCATTAATAGAAGATGAAAGCACTTTGCAAATGGGAATTGGCTCTATTCCAAATGCTGCTTTATCCAAATTATCCAATCATAAAAACTTGGGTTTGCACACCGAAATGTTTTCTGATGGCGTGATTGATTTAATAGAAAGCGACGTTATAAATGGTAATTTTAAAGGCGTGTCTAGAGGCAGGGCATTGGCTACTTTTTTAATTGGTTCCCAACGATTATATGATTTTGTTAATGACAATCCGTTTGTTGAAATGAGAGAGTCATCGTATGTAAATGATACAGCCAGAATTCGTAAAAACCCAAAAATGGTGGCGATTAATTCAGCAATCGAAGTTGATGTGACTGGTCAGGTTTGTGCAGATTCTATTGGGGCAAGAATGTACTCAGGCGTTGGAGGTCAAATGGATTTTATTCGGGGGGCTTCATTAAGTGATGGCGGGAAAGCAATTATAGCGCTGCCTTCTGTGACAAAAAATGGCGACAGCAGGATTGTTCCACATTTAAAACAAGGAGCAGGAGTTGTTACCACACGTTCTCATATTCAATACATTATTACGGAGAATGGGATTGCCGATTTGTACGGAAAAACACTGCGACAACGCGCAACGGAATTGGTTAAAATAGCTCATCCAAATCACCAGGAATGGATTGAGAGGGAATATTATAATTTGATAAATTGTAAGTAAAAAAAGAGTCCCGCAATTGCAGGACTCTTTATATAAATTCAAATATATTATTATAAAAGTGAATGTCTAGTCATTACTTCGGGTTTTTCAATTCCCATTAATTCCAAAATGGTTGGCGCCATATCACCCAAAACCCCATCGTGAATTTCCTTTAATTCCCCATCAACTAAAATAATAGGAACTGGATTTGTAGTATGTGCTGTGTTTGGAGTTCCATCAGGATTAATCATCGTTTCACAATTACCGTGATCGGCAATAATTAATGTTGTATAATCATTGGCCAAAGCCGCAGTAATCACTTTTTCGACACATTTATCAACGGCTTCACAAGCTTGTATTGCTGCACTCATAACGCCGGTATGTCCTACCATATCGCCATTGGCAAAATTTAGACAAACAAAATCAACTTCGCCTTTTTCAAGTTCTGGAACCAAAGCATCAGCTAGTTCATAAGCACTCATCTCAGGTTTTAAATCGTATGTGGCAACTTTAGGAGAGTTTTTCAGGATTCGGCTTTCGCCAATAAAAGGCAATTCTCTTCCACCCGAAAAGAAGAATGTCACGTGAGGATATTTTTCGGTTTCAGCAATTCTGATTTGTTTTTTGTTTGCTTTTTCCAAAACTTCACCCAGAGTTTCAGTTACGTTATCTTTGTTGTAAACAACTTTTACGTTCTCATAAGTTTCATCATAATTGGTCAACGTAACATAATACAAATTCAATTTGTGCATATTTTGCTCGTGGAAATCTTGTTGCGATAAGACTTCAGTAAGTTCGCGACCTCTATCTGTTCTGAAATTGAAGAAAATAACAACATCATTTTCTTTAATCGTGGCTAATGGTTTTTCATTTTCATCAACCACAACAATTGGGTTAATAAATTCATCGGTCACGTTGTTTTCGTAGCTTTCTTCAATGCTTTTTATCGCATTTTTAGAATGTGTTCCTGTTCCGTTTACCAACAAATCATAAGCTATTTTTACTCTTTCCCAGCGTTTATCACGATCCATTGCGTAATATCTTCCAACAACTGAAGCAATTTTAACCGAAGTTTTTGCGATATAGTTTTCTAAGTTTTGGATGTAAGTTGCGCCAGATTTTGGATCCACATCACGTCCATCAGTGAAAGCGTGAACAAAGACTTTTTGCAATCCGAAATCCTGTGTAGCATCAATTAAACCTCGTAAATGTGAAGTATGAGAATGAACACCACCATCAGAAACTAATCCAAGAAGATGAATATTAACATTTTTGTCTTTTGCATATTGGAACGCATCAACAAGTACTGGTTCAGTGTTTAATGTTTTGTTTTCAACGGCAAGATTTAATTTTGCCAAATCTTGGTAAATAATTCTACCGGCACCAAGATTCATATGTCCTACTTCGGAATTTCCCATTTGACCTTCAGGCAAACCTACATTTAAACCATCGGTTCGAAGCTGTGCTACGGGATATTTTTTATATAAACTTTTGATGAAAGGAATATTAGCATTGTCAATTGCGGAGACTTTAGGATCAGGAGAATTTCCCCAACCGTCTAGAATCATAAGGATTACTTTTTTGTTCATTGTGATTTATTTTTTGCAAAGATAAAGCTTTCCAAAAAAATATAAGTACGTCAAAACTACTATTATATATAAAAATGAGAAGTACAACAAATACTTTAAAATGTGTTGTAAAATGTATTTTTTTATACCATAAATGCAATAAATAATCTCCGAAAACCTTGTAGAACAAATTTGATTTTTGAATAATATTTTGTAAAATATAAAGGAAATAAATGGCTAGAAGCTAATTTTAGATTTCTAATTTTTTTAGAATATTTTTTTCACTTGATTGTAATCAATAAAATATTTTACACTAATGGATATTATATGGTTTAAGTCTTTATTATTAAGTAAACTAGTATAATTGTTGCCAAAATCTTTATTGATTAAATTGTCATATTTTGCAGCATTACTTCGATATAAAATGGTCATTTGACTTCCTGGAGCAAACCACCAATTGTATGATACATCCAAATTCCAAGTAATCAGGTTTTGATTTTTGTTTTCTGTATAGTCATTATAAGGGCTAAGCCTTCCATCATCTCCTAGTTTAAGAAAATTTTTGTTTTCAGTATATGACCAATAATAACGTGCGGAAAGATCAAAATTCATTTTACTATTTATTGAATATTTTCCATTGAGAGTATTTGTATACGTGACTACATTTCTACTGGCATAAATAATAGTGTTTGGCGTAACACTATTGTTGTCCTCATTTATGCTATCTGTATAGCCTTTATTGTTATTTTGTTTAAAAAAATTAAAAGTATAACTCAATGCTAAATGATCATCGAAGCGATATCTTGGACTGAAATCTACTCCAATTGACTTTCTTCCTGGCTCATTTAAAATGGCAAAAGAAGGATTAATGTCAAAGGCAAATTTATTATTGTAATTAGATGAAATTGAGCACCAACCTCCAAATCTTGTCGGGTCAATACTGTAACGACCTTCTGTTCTTGGTTCGTAGTAATTATAATTTTCCATTGGACGATATTGAAGTCCAAAACCGACATAATGATTCTTTTTGGTAGTTGAATTAACGTTTAAATTGATCTGATTACCCTGCACTGTGCCTGTTTCTTTTTGAATCTGAGTAAAGGCATTGATGTTGGTATTAAAAGAGTTGAAAATTTTCGTTGGATTTAGAATACGGTAGCTAGTGTTACCGTAAAAACTATAAAAGTTGGTTTCAAAATTAATTCCTAAATCGTTGCTGTCAAAATCTTTTGAAACCATATTGGCTCCTATATTATAACGGTATTTTCCACTCTTTTCATAAAAATCCAAAGTGGTATTTATTCCATTTTTTTTGTTAATAATATCATTTACATAACTGTACTCGAAATTTCCGGATAGATTGTAAGTGTTTTTAGAAGTATTTAAATCCCAAACTAATGCTGATACATTTCCGTCTCTAAAGGAGCCATTTCTTGTGACATTTGTATTTAAAAATGAAATTGAAGAGTTTTTGTGAAAACGTTGGTCAAAAACAATGATGTTGTAGTTGGTCAATGGCTCAATTAAAACTGCAGTTGTTTCTTGAGTATCGGTATTTTTAATAGTGGCATACGTTTTTTTTGTTACAGCATTTAGATATCCAATACCTAAACCGCCTTTTGTTCTACCTGAAATTTTGGTCGCATTGTATAATTCTACACTGTTAGGACTTTCGATTACTTCTTCATTTGGTTTTGCCTCAGGGTGATAGGAAGGGGGTCCTCCAATTCTCCTAGAATAAAAAAGGTTTCCTTTGCTGAATAAATCTGTACCTTCTGTAAAAAAACCTCTATTTTCATTAAATTGTTGTTCAAATGGACTTAAATTTAAAATGCGATCATCGTATTTAGTTTGACCAAAATCCGGAATAAGCATGGCATCTAGCGTAAAAGCATCGTTTATTCCGTATTTGATATCCAAGCCACCTTTCAATTCACCATAGGTTTTTTGACCAGCATTGGCATAAGTATAAAAAGATCCATAAGGTAAAAAGAAAAGACGGGTAGGGGTTTTAATGTTTTCAATTCCTTCTAGGGTTCCATTTTGTTGGGTAAATGTTCCAATTTTCGAATCAATATAATTCCAGGAATATTTTTCTCGATCTCTACGTATTTCTCTGAAAAAATTGACTCCCCAGGTTTGTATTTTTTCACTTGAGAAACGCAAAGCAGCATATGGAATTCTCATTTCTACAGCCCAACCAAATTCGGTGATTACGGCTTTACTCTCCCAAACAGCATCCCACGAATAATCCTCCCCATTAGTGTCTGTTGCTAAACAATCAGCTTGGCCATCTGCTGCATTTACGAAAAACTGAAAATTTTGTTGACCGTCATTATAACCATTAATAAACACCCCGAAAAAATCAGATGTTCCAAATTCATCTCTTCTGTTAATTTCTTTTAAGATTTTGTCGGGTTCATTATCATAAAGTAATGCTCCAATGTAAATGGCTTCGTTGTCGTAAAGTACACGAACTTCTGTTCTTTTGTTTTTGGCAACAACTTTGCCATTATCCGGTTGAAACATTATAAAATCTGTTGCAATAGGAACCGATTGCCAAATGGTTTCATCAAGTTTGCCGTCTAAAGTAATCTTTTCGAAAGTGAATTTTGTTTGTAATGATTTCTTCTGTCCGTACCCTAAAGTAAAAAATAAAAGAAAATAAAAGAAATAATGCTTTTTCATGAAAAAGATGGTTTGTTTATTCAAAACTTTAAAAATCTATTTTCTATGGAGAAAAACAAAATTTAAAAATGTTTGTAGAATGAATAGACTATCTAATTGTTGTAATGTTACAGTTTAGAAGGGAAAAATTAAAACTTATTTTTCACTACATTGTAATCAATGTAATAGCGAATACTAACCGATAAAATATTAGTCTGATTGGTATTAAAAAGATTGGTAAGGTTTGATCCAACGTTTGTTTCAACAAGGTTTGTACTTTCTTGAGCATAATTTCGATATAAAACTGAGATTTCGCTTCCAGGCGCAAACCACCAAGAATATGAGAAATCTAAATTCCAGGAGTTGAAATTCCTGTTTTTATTTTCAGAATAATTGGGATTAGGCATTAAATGACCATCGTCTTGAAGGGTAAAAAATTGGTGATTATCAGCATATGACCAGTAATAACGTGCTATAAGATTAAAAGTCATCTTATTAGTTATTGAATATTTACCAGTAAAATAGTGATCAACTATTTCTCGATTGCGCTCGCCAAAAATAATATCAGTATTGTCAAAACCAACCCATCCTCTGTCATTTACCTTGCGGGTATATTGGAAATTGTAAGACAAAGAGAATTTATCGTTGAATCTGTATTTAATTCCACCAAACAATTTATAAGTATTTCTGTTCTCTTCATCAAATTTTTCAGTGGTAACCTCTACTTCATAATGAAATGGCCTGTTGTCGTTAGAATAAAACTGAGCATAACCTATTATGCTTTTAGGAATATAAACATATCTGCCATAAACCCGTGGCTCATAAAAATTGTACCGATCGATGGGATTGACCTGAAATAAACCTTCAAGATAATGATTTTTTAATGTTGTAGCAGTTATTATGGCTTGATACCAACCTTCTTGAGTTTTTTCAGTGGTATTTTGTATTTCAATATTTATGTTTTGTGATGCTTTGAAAGAGTTAAAAACCTTTGTAGGATTTATTATTCTATAGCTCATCTCCGCATAGCCAGCATGATAATTATTTACAAAAATGATTCCTAAATCATTTATATCGTAGTTTTCTGATATATACCCCCCTTTAAACAAATACCTGTATTTTCCACTAGTTTTGGCAAAGTTTAATTGTGTTTTGAAACCATCGTAATCTTCTAATTCGTTGATGGAACTGTATTTAAAATCGCCAGATAGTTTATAAGTGTTTGATTTTGTATTCAAATCGAATAATAAAGCCGAAACATTGGCGTCACGAAAACCTCCATTTCGAACCGTATTTGTATTCACAAACGAAACCGACGAATTTTGATTAAAACGCTGGTCGAAAACCAAAACATTGTAATTAACCAAAGGCTCAACAACTTCTTTTCGGGTTACTCCCGAAATAGTATCTCGAATTGTAGTATATGTTTTTTCGGTGATGGCATTCAAAAAACCAATCCCAAGCCCTTTTTCTGTCCGACCGGATACTTTTACTGCATTTAACAAATCAGTAGAACTTGGATATTCTATAACTTCTTCATTAACTCCAGTTGTAGGTTCAGTCGTTGGTGCACCGCCAATTCTTCTGGAATAAAATAAGTTTCCTTTTGAAAACAGATCAGTTGCTTCGGTGAAAAAAGCTCTATTTTCGTCAAATTGTTGTTCGAAAGGTTCAAGGTTAAGAATGGCGTTGTCAAATTTTGTTTGACCAAAATCCGGAACTAATATTGCATCAAGTGTAAACGCATCATTTATTCCGTATTTAATATCCATACCAGCCTTTAATGTTTTATCAGAAGTATAATCGTCTTGTTGATAATATGCAGAAGTATATGGAATTAAAAAAAGACGAGTAGGTGTTTTTATGTTCTCGATTCCTTCCAGAATTCCTGCTTGGTTAATGATTGACGCTATTTTAGTATCAACAAAATTCCAAGTATAACTTTGATCTTGGGCATCACGTTTTATAACTCGCTTAAAATTTAAACCCCAAGTTTGTTTAGAAGCTTTAGAAAACCGAAGCGCTGCATAAGGAATTTTCATTTCGACGACCCATCCAAAATTCGTTATTTTCACTTCACTATCCCAAATTGCGTCCCAATTATAATCTTCAAGGTCTTCAGTTGCTAAACAATCCATTTGAACTCCTGCGGTACTGACATAAAATCTAAAATCTTGTTGCCCGTCATTGTACCCATTGATGGAAATTGAAAAATGGTCAGAAACCCCAAAAACATCACGATTCGTTAACTCTCTAGAAATTTTATTGGGTTCATCATCATATAAAATGGCAGAAATGTAGACTGCATTATTATCATAAAGGACTTTTACCTCCGTTTTTTTATTTTCACTAATAGGTTTTCCATTATCTGGCTGATACATAATAAAATCAGTCGCAATTGGAGCGGATTTCCAAGCTTCCTCATTAATTTTTCCGTCAATAATAATGCTTTCTATAGTAGATTTTGCCTGAAGTGTCTTTTTTTGGCTGTACAGGCTAAAATTTATAAAAACCAAAAAAAGTAGAATTGAAGAATAAAACTTCGGCATATATTATGATTATGTTTAAGCAAAAATAATATAATTAACACAAAAAGCAAACAAATTGTGATTTTTAACTTCTTATAATGAGTCTAAAATAGCCTTAAATCATATTTTTTTCTTAATTTTTTTTAAGAAGTACATTTCTGTTGTATATTTGCCGTCCTAAGTCTAATGTCTAACCTAAACATTATCAATGATTTATAAGATATTTCCTGCTGTTTTATTTTTATTATTCTCATTATATTCAAGTAAAACAAATTTTACTGATCCAGTAAATCCTTCAAAACCAGAAATTGCAAGTGTTATAAAGTCAAGTTCCGATTCAAATATCGAAACTGTTTATAATAGCTTAAATTCTAATCATTTTGATTTACCTAATCTCGAAAGTTTTAAAGAAGCCCTAAAAGGGTTTTATTTATTGAAAGAAAAAGGATTAATTCAAAAAGATATTTTGACCTTGGTCGATTTTAGTTTGTCTTCCAACATTAAAAGACTTTGGGTAATTGATTTGGATACAAATACTATTTTGTACAATTCTTTAGTTGCACATGGAAGAAATACTGGCGAAGAATACGCAAACAGTTTTTCGAATTCTAACAGCTCGTACAAAAGTAGTCTTGGGTTTTATGCTACAGGTGAAATCTATAGCGGTAAACACGGAATGTCACTTAAATTAGATGGTCTGGAAAAAGGAATTAATGATAATGCCAGAGAACGAGGCGTGGTAATGCATTCAGCAAATTATGTTTCAAATTCGTTCATAAAATGCAATAAAAGATTAGGAAGAAGTCAAGGATGCCCTGCCATTCCGGAAGAATCACTTAAGGAAATTGTTAACACAATAAAGAATAAATCCTGCTTGTTTATTTATCATCCATCAAGAAGCTTTAAAACAATTTCTACTTTATTTTCTTAATTGATTGTACAAATCGGCATCAAGATTATAGATGTCGTCTCTAAAAATCAAAATGTTTTTTTTACTCCAAGCTGTCCAATATAAAATATGGATAAAGACTTCTTTTTTTAAATTAATCTGTTTTGTTTTTTCGCTTTGGAGCGTTTCGGTGATTTTTTCTAAATTCCAATTGGTTGCATCATCCATTAAATATTCAGTCAGTTCTAACGGATTGTCAACTCTTACGCAGCCAGAACTTAGAGAGCGTACTGGTTTTTCAAAAAAATCTCGATGATTTGTATCGTGTAAATAAATCGAAAACCGATTAGGAAAAATTAGTTTGACCATTCCCAGTGAATTAAATGTCCCTGGACTTTGCACATAACGATAGCTTTTCGCCTTTGATAGCCTCCAGTTAGTTGCAGGAACTTCATTTCCGTATCCATCATATAGCTTGATGTTAGTTTTAGCTAAATAATTTCGGTTTTTTAAGATTTCAGGAATTACATCTTCTCTCAAAATGGTTGGAGGAACCGTCCAGGTTGGATTAAAAACAACTTGTGTCAACTTCGAAGACAACACAGGTGTTTTTCTTTTTGGTCTTCCTATGATTACTTTATGGGTCCTAATCGTGTCTTTGCCTTTGACCAAAGTAAATTTATAATCTGGAATATTGATAATTATATATTCCTTTCCCAATTCTTTTGGAAACCATTTCCATCGTTCAAGATTGGCAATAATTTGTTCTTTACGCTGGTTTTTCGAAAAATTGAGCGATTCAACAGTTCCTTTTCCTATAACGCCATCTGCCGACAATCCGTGGCGAATTTGAAATTTTTTTATTGCTTCAAAAGTTTCGCCGTCATAAACCAAGGATAGACTATCTTTTGTTTGTAAATCTTTCCAATAAAGTAATCTTTTTTTAATGTCAATTAATGACGAGTTGGTGTCGTTTAGGACGATTTTGTTATCTATTATTATATTATTAAAATTGTCTTTTGGAAGAGCATTGATAACTGCGAGTGCTTTTTTTAATCTTTTGTAATTAAGATGTTGAGGCTTTAATAGTTCAATTTTTTCTACCAAGGAGTCACTAATTAATAGTTTTGTTATGGTTTCATTAATATCAATTTTATTCTCTTTTAAATCCCAATTTTTATATAATTTTCTTGGATTTAACTTTCCGTTTGTCAAATGAGTAATGTATTTTTGGAAGCAGTGAGTAAGCAAAATGTCATAATTTGCTAATTTATTATCATCTAGGGAAGCAATTTTCCTCTCATTTCTTCGCAATTTATTTATATTATAATCAGCTGGATTTAGTCCTTCTTCAGTGGAATTGTAGAGTTGTTCCAATATGATTTCTCTATTTTTTTTGATTGCCAAACCGTTTTGTAACCGGAAGATTTATAAAAATATTTAAGTATTTTACTGTCAAAAGAATTTAGTAAAACACTGTCAATTGAGACTATTCTTCCTTCGTGTTGCAGGACAGGAATTGAAGTTGTCGGAGTAGAAGGGACTTCTTTTTTCGTCACTTCTTTTTCACAACTAAAAATGTTGAAAATCAATAGTAAAATAAAAAATTTATTCATTTTTATTTTTTTTAAACATCATAATATGCACTCCTACATCAGGTATTTCTAAAGGAGTTCCTGTTTTTTGATATCCCATTTTTTATAGAAAACGCTTGTCTCTATTCTTGATTCTTGCATTGAACCAAATTAAATCCACATTTTGATTTTTGCATTGTTCTTCGCTATAGAGTTTACGTGCTTTGCCAAAATCTTTTTTTCTTTGATTTTCTAAAACAGCCATTTCTCTGATTTGGTATTGATTTTTCTCTTGAAAATCGGGTTGCTTTTTTGAACAATGAAAAGACACCCACTAATTCTTGTTCCAAATAAAGTCCAAAATGCTGCGTTGTTTCTAAATTGTCTCCTTCAAAATGACAACTTTCCATCGGTTTTCCTTTTCGAAGAACAGGATGTTTAATCGAAAAGGTCTCTGCGAACGATATTTTTTTTATGATTCCCATTGTGATATAAAAATAATGAATTTATAACAATTTAGTTTTAAAACTGTTATAAAAAAATAGGAGCTTTAAATAAAAATTTTAAAAAAAACTTGCAAAGAAGCTAAGTTATTAATTATATTTGCACCGTTGTAATGCGAAAGTAGCTCAGTTGGTAGAGCTCCAGCCTTCCAAGCTGGTTGTCGCGAGTTCGAGCCTCGTCTTTCGCTCTAAAAACCTCAAACGAAAGTTTGGGGTTTTTTATTTATTGGTTGTGGCGAGAAGTTTATTCCGAGCGAAGCAAATCGGGAAGCCTCGTTTTTCGCTCTAAAAACCTCAAACGAAAGCTTGGTTTTTTTTATTTTAAAAAACTTAGATCTGTTTCGCTTTCAATTTCTGCAGGGGTTTGGTTTTGTCTAAAAAGGCGAGCTGTCAAATTACCTTTCAATATTATTGTATCACCTTTTACATCTAACCAACTTCCTTCTCGTAAACCTAAAACCGGAATGCTATTGAACGAATGAAACTCGTTAATTCTGGTTTCACGCGTTTCTCCCATATGTTTTGATTGTGTATCGGAATCAAGATAATGCGGATTAAGATTAAATGGAATTAATCCTAATGTTTCGAAACTTGGAGGATAAACAATAGGCATGTCATTGGTCGTTTGTATTGTCAGTCCGCAAATATTACTGCCGGCACTTGTTCCTAAATAGGGAATTCCATCTTTGATCGCTTCGGCAAGAACATTCATAATGTTGTTTTGGTACAATTGGGTAACCAATAAAAAAGTGTTTCCACCACCTGTAAAAATTCCTTCGGCACTTTTGATAGCCTTGGAAAAATCCTCAAATTCATGAATTCCTTTTACTTCTTTATTTATTTTAGCGAAAGCCAAAGCGACTTTTGCGGTATATTCATCGTTTGAAATTCCACCTGGTCGTGCAAAAGGAATAAATAATATCGTTTTGCAATGCTCGAAATGAACATTTAACTCAGGCAGTATATATTCTAAATAATCTCCTCCGTGAACGGTGGAAGTGCTGGCGATAATTATATTTTTCATTTTATACAGTAAAATAAGTTTGGGTTAAAGGTATGAAATCAGACTTTTAATGTTGAATTAACTAATTTTTAATTAACATATTTTTACCAATTCATTGTTCAATAATTGTGAAGGATTAAGATACTTTTACATTGTGTCAATAAATCTTATGCCAGTTTATGAGGGAATTTCTACTTATTTTATTTTATCTCTTTTCTCAAATTACTATTGGGCAAAATGGAAGCCAAAAATTGATTCACGGAAAAATAAGAGTTAAATCCGGAAGTATTGAGGGTGTAACCGTTATTAATCTGGTTAACGAAAAAAGTACAGCAAGTGATAGTAATGGAGACTTTTATATTTTGGCTAAAGCCGACGATTTACTAGTTTTCTCATCAGTAAATTTAGAATATTTCCGCAGGATAATCGAAGAAAATGATTTAAAATCAGAAGTTCTAATCATAAAAATGACTTCAAAAACTACCGAATTAAAAGAAGTAATTGTCAATAAGCATCCTGAAATTAATGCAGTTTCATTAGGGATTTCTCCTAAAGGTGTAAAACATTACACGCCAGCAGAGAGGAAATTATACACGGCAAATTCTACACCCGTCGATGCATTATTGAATTTGATGTCTGGCAGAACGGCGATGCTCAAAAAAGAACTCGAAGTAGAAAAAAAAGAGTATTTATTGATGAAAATTGGAACACTTTTTGACGATGATTATTACATAAAGACACTGAAAATTCCTGCCAATTACATCAAAGGATTTCAGTATTATTGTATAGAAAACACTAACTTTGTTATGGCTTTAAAGTCGAAAAACAAAACAATGACTAAATTTTTGATAGTTCCTTTGGCCGAAAAGTACATTGAAATTATTTCAGATGAAAACTAAAATAGGAATTCTTGCCTTTTGTTTGTTTTATCAATTTTGTCTTGGACAAGCATTGACCAAAAAATCATTACACGGTATGGTTTTAAACGATTCGGTCAATGTAGAAAGTGGTTATGTGTTTAATGTAAATTCCAAAACGAGAACATTTATAAGTCCACAAGGTTTTTTTGATATTTTGGCAAAAACAAATGATACTTTGCTTATTTCAAGTTTAGGATTAAAGTCTAAAAGAATTGTTCTTTCTGAAAAAGATTTTACGCCCTCACTAATAATAATTAGGCTAAACGTATTTGTAAATCAATTAGAGGAAGTTGTGGTTAAAAAAATAGTTATAAAACCTAATTTAGGTAATATTCAATCAATTATTGATACGCAATATTTTGAGGACAAACAGTCTTCGCTAAATAATCCTTTAATGCCTTACCACGAAATAGTATACGGAATGGACGTTATTCGAGTGGGCAAAATGATTTGGAAAATATTCGTCAAAGAAAACCCTGAAAAGACAAAAACTGATGGCTATGGTGATTTTTCTGAAATTGTACCAAAGAGAATTAGTCCCTTTTTCTTCACCAACACATTACAATTAAAAAAAGATGAAATTGGACTTTTCCTGATTTATTGTGAAAATGATCCAAAAGCGAAAGAACTTTTAAATCCCAATTTGGAATTTGAATTGATTGAATTTCTAATTACAAAAAACGAGGAATTCAAAAGATTTACTACATTTGAAAATTGAAAAGTTAAGATTTGATTATAGTTAATTAAATATTAATAATAATATTTTGTAACTGTACATCTTTGTAACTTTGCAACTTAAAAAAATAGATTATGTTTGGAATCGGTGGAGGCGAATTAATTTTTATAATGTTTGTGGTTCTAATGCTTTTTGGTTCTGATAAAGTTCCAGAAATTGCCCGTACAATGGGCAAAGCAATGGCTCAATTAAAAAACGCTACAAACGACATAAAAAGCGAAATCCAAAAAGGAGCCGATGCTAATGGTTTCGACCAAAAAATGTTAAGTGATTTGACTAATAATATCACTTCTGAAATCAACAGTGCCAAAACTAATATACTTGGAGATACAAATGTATTAACTGGAATTTCTACCACTTTTACTTCAGAGATAAATAAAACAAAAAACGATTTACTTGGTGAAACAACAACCTCCATTAGTGAAGTTTCGACTACGGTTACAGTAGAAGTTGAAAAACCTAAAGACGATTTATTAGCTGATGCAACTCCTCCAACAGAAGAAAAAGAAGATAGTGTTGGTCCAATAAAACGCAAAAAATAATGTTGGAGAAAATACTGTCGCTTGACGAAAAATTATTTATTTACTTAAATGGTCTGGGCTCCACAACTTATGATGGGCTTTGGTCAATTATTACCAAACAAACCAGTTGGATTCCGCTTTTTATTTTATTATTATATTTTATTTTCAAGAAATTAGGAACAAAACAAACCTTGTATTTGCTGTTATTTGTGGCGATTTTGTTGCTTTTTACAGACCAAATTACCAATTTATTTAAAAATGGATTTCAAAGACTCCGACCATGCAACAATCCGGCAATAAATTCCTTTATACGTATAGTACAATCAAGAAAATCGTTTAGTTTTTTCTCTGGTCACGCTGCAAACACAATGGCAGTTGCCACTTTTTTATACCTTATTTTCAAGAAGGATTTCAAATACTTTTGGTTGCTGTTTTTATGGCCATTAATCTTTGCTTATAGCAGGATATATCTGGGATTGCATTATCCATTAGATATTATTTGTGGGTATTTGTGTGGAGTAATATTAGGGTCTTTGATGTTTAAATTGTATACAATTACACAAAAAAAATATTTCCCCGTTTAACTTTTAGGAGCTTTTTCCTGCTATTCGTTTCAATCCACGCAAAAAAAGCGTGGGATTTCCACTTCTATCAGGGCTAGGGCTTCAGTTTTCAATTCAATAATCTGTTATTTATAAAACCCGGCTCACCGTCAATCCATCTCGAATAGGCAATAAAACTGTTTCTACTCTAGGATCTTTTTTTAATAATTTATTGTATTCTACAAGGATTTTTGTGCTCAAATCATTTGGTTGTAAAGGTTCGAGAACTTTTCCACTCCACAATACATTGTCCGAAAGAATAATTCCGCCTTTGTTCATTTTTGGAACAATAAATTCAAAATAGTGGATGTAATTTTCCTTGTCGGCATCGATAAAAACCAAATCAAATTTCACGTCCAAAGTAGGAATAATATCCAAAGCTTCACCAAGATGCTGTATAATCTGGTTTCCCCAAGGTGATTTATTAAAATATTTTCTTTGGAAATCTACCAATTCTTCCTTGATATCAATGGTGTGAAGTATTCCGTTTTCCTGCATTCCTTCGCACAAACACAATGCCGAATAGCCGGTATAAGTTCCTATTTCAAGGATATTCACTGGACGAATCAGTTTTGAGAGCATACTCAAAACGCGTCCTTGAAAATGTCCGCTTAGCATTCTTGGCAATAAAACTTTCTGAAAAGTTTCTTTATCTAAAGCCGCCAATAATTCGGGCTCTTTCTGCGAATGTTGCTCGATATAGTCTTCTAATTCTTGGGAAATGAAATGCATTTTTATTAATTTTTGTCAAAGTTATCAAATTATCAAATCAACACACGAGCATTTATACGAATTGATGAAATAATACCATCTATATTTTTTAAAATAGTCCAAAATCAAGTAATATAATGCCGATATAGTATGAAAACAGTCCAATTTTTATTGGACTATTTTGAATACATAATCGGTATAAATCAACAAATAGTCATTAAATTTGCGCTATGCAAATTGAGAAAAAAGATATTAGAGCTTTATCCAAAGAACAATTAAGAAATTTTTTTGTAACCAATGGTGACCAGGCCTTTCGCGGTAATCAAGTTTACGAATGGTTGTGGAGCAAAGGGGCACATAGTTTTGAGGATATGACAAATGTTGCAAAAGCGACTCGTGCTATGCTCGAAAATAATTTTGTAATCAATCACATAAAAGTGGATATAATGCAGCGAAGTGAAGACGGAACGGTAAAAAACGCGGTTCGACTTCACGATGGTTTGGTTGTGGAAAGTGTTTTGATTCCAACAAACACCAGAACAACAGCTTGTGTTTCTAGCCAAGTGGGTTGTAGTTTAGATTGTAATTTTTGTGCCACGGCTCGATTAAAAAGAATGCGAAATCTGGAACCAGGAGAAATTTATGATCAAGTAATCGCTATCGACAAAGAAAGCCGTTTGTATTACAATCATCCTTTGTCTAATATTGTTTTTATGGGAATGGGTGAACCGCTTATGAATTACAATAATGTGATGAAAGCCATCGAAATGATAACTTCAAACGAAGGTTTGGGAATGTCACCCAAACGGATTACAGTTTCGACTTCCGGTGTTCCAAAAATGATAAAAAAATTGGCGGATGATGAAGTGAAATTTAATTTGGCCGTTTCTTTGCATTCCGCAATAGATGAAATTCGTTCACGAATAATGCCTTTTAGCGCAAGTTTTCCATTAGCTGAGTTGAGAGAATCATTGGAATATTGGTATAGAAAAACTAAAAGTAAAATTTCTTTCGAATATGTCGTTTGGAAAGGGATTAATGACAACAAAGAATCCATTGATGCATTGGTAAAATTCTGTAAATATGTTCCTTGTAAAGTCAATTTAATAGAGTACAATCCCATAGATGATGGAGAGTTTCAACAAGCTTCAGAAGAATCAATTAATGCTTACATAAAAGCACTTGAAGCTAATGATATCATAGTAAAAGTTCGTAGAAGTCGCGGAAAAGACATTGATGCCGCCTGTGGCCAATTAGCAAATAAAGAAGCATAAAAAACGTCCCGATAATCTCGGGACGTTTTTGATTTATAAGTTTTTTAAATTATCTTTTCAGATGAATTTCTTTTGCAACACCGTTAACTGTAATTGTTGCAAGATCATCACAATCTCCTTTTCCGTAATCAAGTGTAGCTTTTCCGTCATTTTTCGTGATTTCAATAATACCAGCAACCGGGAAAGGCATTTTGCAACTCATATTAATTCGAAGCGGAGTTTTTATAGTGCTGGTATATTTTGAACCATTAGGAAAAGTTGTAATATTATATCCCCAAACTTTGAAAACGTTATCTTCCCAATTAGTAATAGAAGTCATGCCTTCTACCATTTCTCTAACTCGAGTTCCTATTCTGGTATATATTTTACCATCAGGATATGTGATTTTCATGTCTATAGAATGAGTAGTAACTGGATGTATTGCTGATAATAATTCAGTACTTTTAAGTTCGCGAATAATTGTTTTAGTTCCTTCAATCAACTTGCCATTATGGTAAAATCCTACCAAAGTATATGTAATGGTTTTTATTGGGGTTGTAAAATCTTTTGTAGAACTAACAATTATTTTTCCTTTCACAATGTTACCGTTGTGTAATGTACAACCTTGAGTACCAAAATCAATAGTTCTTGTCCATGTGTCAGTAGTTAAAACAATTGTAACTGTAGCACAAGTAGGCAACATACTTGCCATTCCCATACTTGTTTTGAGAGTCAAACTTTTTTGCATGTCAAATTGGTCTTCTGCAATAATTGAAACGTCATCTATTGAAGCATCAATATCAGAATTGATAACAGCTTCATCTGTTGTTATTGCTGCTGACGGCTGATTAACAGATTCGTTAGTATTACATCCGATAAAAAATGTAATCGAAAGCAATGTTGCAAATAATAAAATTTTTGTTTTCATAATAAAATTTTTTAAGGTTTCTATCTTTGATAGATATATTAATAAAAGGTTTAAATGGGGATATCAAATTTATGTAAAAAAATGCAAAACAAGTGAGTTGCTATCTTAAAATGATGAACTACACATTTTTAAATAAATGTTATGTGTCTAATAATTAGTGATTTATTCATTATTATAGTTAAGATATTGTACAAAATTCAGATTATTTTATTTCATTAAGGAAATTTTTAAAGATGGGTAATCAGATAGAATTCAAAATGGTTTTAACTCAAAATAAAATAATTCAAAAAACACTTTCATTTACAGTAAATAGATAACGTTTTTTTTATTCGAAAATAGTATATTTGAATCCTAGATGAATATCACTTCTCAAATAAAACAGCCTATTTTTATCGAAATGGAACTTTTTGAAAAAAAGTTCTATGAATCGATGACTTCAAAAGTGGCTTTACTGAACAGAATCACTTATTATATCGTCAATCGAAAAGGAAAACAAATGCGCCCAATGTTTGTTTTCTTGACTGCAAAAATGGTTTCTGAAGGAATTGTAAACGAAAGGACTTATCGAGGGGCATCAGTAATTGAGTTGATTCATACTGCTACTTTGGTTCACGATGATGTTGTGGATGACAGTAATCGCCGAAGAGGCTTTTTCTCCATTAATGCACTTTGGAAAAATAAAATTGCCGTACTTGTTGGAGATTATTTATTATCCAAAGGGTTGTTGCTTTCAATAGATAATGGAGATTTTGATTTGCTAAGAATTATTTCTGTGGCCGTGCGCGAAATGAGTGAAGGTGAATTATTGCAAATTGAAAAAGCCAGAAGACTTGATATTACTGAAGATGTTTATTACGAAATCATTCGAAAAAAAACAGCTACACTTATTGCTGCTTGTTGCGCTTTAGGAGCAAAATCGGTTATTGAGGATGAAATTCAGGTCGAAAATATGAGAAAATTTGGAGAACTCATAGGAATGGCTTTTCAAATAAAAGACGATTTATTTGATTATACAGAGGAAGCTATTGGCAAACCTACTGGAATCGACATCAAAGAACAGAAAATGACTTTGCCGCTTATTCACGTTTTGAATAATTGTACTTCAAAAGAAAAATCCTGGGTCATTAATTCAATCAAAAACCACAACAAAGACAAAAAGAGAGTAAAAGAAGTTATTGCCTTTGTGAAAAATAACAACGGACTACTTTATGCCGAACAAAAAATGGCACAATTCCAGCAAGAAGCTCTTTTGCTTTTGGATATTTATCCTAAATCTGAGTTCAAAGATGCTTTGACTTTGATGGTGAATTATGTTATTGAAAGAAAAAAGTAAAGGTTATTTTCATATTTTTTTATTTTGATTTACGTATTTTTACAACTTTCCAATAATTAAATCTTTCAACAGAAATTGATTTCAAAAGCCACTATAGACATTGTTTTCGAAACTGCTCGAGTTGAGGAGGTTATTGGCGATTTTGTACAATTAAAACGAGCCGGAACTAATTTCAAAGGATTAAGTCCGTTTTCTGATGAGCGATCTCCGTCATTTATGGTTTCGCCGGTAAAGCAAATTTGGAAAGATTTCAGCTCAGGCAAAGGTGGAAATTCAGTAGCTTTCTTGATGGAACATTCTCATTTTACCTATCCGGAAGCAATTAGATATTTAGCAAAAAAATACAATATCGAAATTGAAGAGACCGAACAAACGGATGAAGAAAAAGCGAATACTGACGTTCGCGAAAGTATGTATTTGGTTTCTGAATTTGCAAAAGATTATTTTCACAACACACTTTTACATTCAGAAGAAGGCAAAGCTATTGGACTTTCCTATTTCAAAGAACGTGGTTTTACTAGTGAAACTATAAAGAAATTTTTTCTTGGATATTCTCCCGAAGCTTGGGATGCTTTTACAAAAGAAGCTTTGGGAAAAGGGTACAAATTAGAATTTTTAGAAAGCACAGGATTGACAATTCCCAAAGATGACAGACCTTTTGATCGTTTCAAAGGGCGTGTGATTTTTCCCATCCAAAGTATGTCGGGAAGAATTTTGGGTTTTGGAGGAAGAATTTTGGGCAATGATAAAAAAGCAGCAAAATATCTCAATTCTCCCGAAAGTGATATTTACCATAAGAGTAAAGTTTTGTACGGAATTTTTCAAGCTAAACAATCCATTGCTAAACAAAATAATTGTTATTTAGTCGAAGGTTACACCGATGTTATCCAGTTTAATCAAGCCGGAATTGAAAATGTGGTAGCGTCATCAGGCACAGCTTTGACACCAGACCAAATCCGATTAATCAATAGATTGACAAGAAACATAACCGTTCTTTTTGACGGTGATGCTGCAGGATTACGAGCTTCTATTCGTGGAATTGATTTGATTCTTGAAGAAGGAATGAACGTGAAAGTATGTGCATTTCCCGATGGAGAAGATCCTGATAGTTTTGCCAAGAAAACTCCTTATGAAGAGTTGATCAAATATTTAGATGAAAATTCTAAAGATTTTATCCAGTTCAAAGCATCGTTGTTGATGAATGATGCTAAAAATGACCCAGTCAAAAAAGCTGATTTGATTCGAGATATGGTCGTGAGTATTTCCAAAATTCCGGACAGAATTCAGCGCGAAATATATATTCAGGAATGTTCTCGAATTATGGATATTTCCGAGCAAGTGCTTATAAGTACATTGGCCCAATTGGTTAAAAAAGACATTTCGGACATTGGAAAAAAGCAAAAACAAGAGCAAAAAACCTTTGAAGTTGTTAAAAATGATGCTGCAATTCAGGTCGAAAAAGTTGATATTCTTTATGGATTGGAACGCAAAATAATAGAAATTCTTTTGCTTTATGGAAATAAAACAGAGGAATTTGAAGACGTTCTTTTAAAGGCTAATGAAGCTGGAGAAATTGAAAATATAATTGAAAAGAAAGAATACAAAGTATTTCAAAGAATCTATTTGAGTTTACAGGAAGACGAAGTGGAACTGGCCAATCCGTTATTCAGAGAGATCTTTAATAATTTAATAAATTATTATCTTCAAACTGAAAACTTTAGTATAGAGCAATATTTAATGCATTTGCAGCCTGAATTTGCTCAAGAAGTGACAGATATTTTAATGGAAGACGAAAGAGTCGCTTTGCATAACTGGGAAGGTCAAAGCATTTTTCCAAAGACTAAAGAGGATACCATTAGCCAATATGTTTCTGAAACTATTCTAACATTACGTTGGTATTTAGTAGACCGAATTATTGAAGAAATAAAAAGCTCAATATCATCAGAACCAGATTCTGATAACATTGAGCCCTTGTCTATGGCGATGGATTATTATAAACTAATTAATTCTTTTTCGAAAAAATTAGGGAGAGTAATGTCACGCTATAATTAAACTATTTCCAGTGTTTTGGCTTTATTTACCAAATCCACCAAATTAGTAACATTTAATTTTTGCAATAATCTTAATTTATAAGTACTTATTGTTTTTTCGTTAAGTCCTAATATTTTAGAGATTTCGTTGTTTTTCTTACCATCGCTTAAATAGCGCAAAACTTCCACTTCACGATTAGAGAGTTTGCGATATAAACGCTCACTTTTGTTTTGTTTAGCAATCAGGGCAAGGTTTTTCTTAACAGTTTCGTCTATGATAATCTTTCCTTGATGCACTTTAATAATTGCCTGACCCAAGGTTTCTAATTTTTCTTTTTTAGAAACAAATCCTGAAACTCCGGCTTTTATTGCATTTGGCGCATAAATTTGCTCTGAAAGGTCACTAAATATGATGATTTTTGTTTTTGGAAAATTTTTCAAAATATTTTTAACTTCAAAAATACTAGAAAGACCTTCTAATTCTAGATCCAAGATTAAGACATCAATCTCCTTAGTAAGGAGGATGTCTCGTACCATTAAAAAATTCCCCACGTTGGCAACAATTGAAATATCATCATGATCTTTAAAGTAGGATTTTACCCCAAAATGCACAACGGGATGATTATTTGCTAAACAAACTTTTATCATAATATTAAATTTAGAATTGTCAATATTTTATCCACAAGTAAAGTTAATGAAAAAATTTGTAAACTTTCTATAAATATTAGAAAAATACTACTTAAATCCGTTTGAAATCTTACAAACCGGAATTTCTCTCATTTTATGCTGATTAATGGTGTTTAATCGCATATAAATTTCGAGAACATTTTTTTCTCTTCCAGAGAAATCTACTGGAACTTTTCCTTTTTCCACCTCAAGCATCGCCCATTCCAATTCATCATAACTGGCGCCAATTTGGTCTTCGTCTGTTCTGTCATCTCCAAATAATCCATCGGTTGGAGAAGCTTCTAAAATTGAAACCGGGATTTTTAAATAGTTGCCCAAAGCATAAACATCGGACTTCATTAAATCCGCTATTGGACTTAAATCAACTCCGCCGTCACCATATTTTGTATAAAAACCAACACCAAAATCTTCTACCTTATTTCCCGTTCCGGCAACTAACAAGCCTTGAATTCCTGCAAAATAATACAAAGTAGTCATTCGTAAACGAGCCCGAGTGTTGGCCAAAGACAAATTTACCTTATCCGAAATTGCTACATTTGGAACAATATTTTTGAAAGTTTCAAAAACTGAAGTCAAATTTGCTTCAACATTGGTCACGTTTGGAAATCGGTTTTTCAATTGTTCAATATGTTCACGACCTCGACTTACGTGACTTGGAGCCTGATGAATAGGCATTTCAACACACAAAGTAGGCAACCCAGTTTGTGCACAAAGTGTTGAAGTAACTGCTGAATCGACTCCGCCAGAAATTCCCACAACAAAACCATTAACTTTTGCGTTTTCCGCATAGGTTTTTAACCAATTGACAATATGTGTATTTACTTTTTCAACTTGAATGGTGCTTTTTTTAGGCATAATAGTTTGGGTTTTTAAAAAGTAGGAATTGTATATTTGCAAAAATAATAATTTTTAGAAGCTATTCCCGCTATCCGTTGCAATCTTTTCTTTTTCTAAAGGAAAAAAAGAAAAGGATTTCCACTGCTATCGGGGCTAAAAAAATAAAATGAAAAGAATAATTTTTATAATTGCCATAACATTCGCTTTTATTTCTTGTGAAAAAAAATCAAAAGTCGAAAATGCGGTCGAAAAAATTCCGGTAGAAATCAAAGTAGAGCGTTTTGACAAACTATTTTTTGAGACTTCACCTAAGGATTTGAATAAACTAAAAAAAGAATTTCCATTTTTTTTTCCAAATGGAACTCCAGATAGCGTTTGGTTAGAAAAAATGCAAAATCCGCTTTGGAGAGAATTATATACTGAAGTTCAAAAAAAATATTCTGATTTTGAACCCGTAAAAAAAGAACTTAACACTCTTTTTCAACACATCAAATATTATTTCCCAAAAACCAAGACTCCCAAGGTAATTACTGTAATCTCTGAAATGGACTATAATAATAAAGTAATTTATGCCGATAGTTTAGTTATTATTTCCCTTGAATTATATTTGGGTAAAGAACATAAGTTTTATCAATTTCCTAAGTATTTGAAACAAAATTTCGAGCAAAAACAAATTATGCCTGATGTGGTTTCAAGTTTTTCAACACAAAAAATAGCGCCAGTTATAGACAAGAATTTATTAAGTCAAATGATTTATTTTGGAAAACAATTGTATTTAAAAGATGTTCTTTTACCTGATTATAATGATGCCGACAAAATGGGTTACACACCAGAACAAATCAAGTGGTGTGAGGAAAACGAAAGCTATATGTGGCGTTATTTTCTGGAAAATGAAATGCTCTACAGCGACGATCAAAAACTGAGTAATCGTTTTATCAATCCTGCGCCATTTTCTAAATTTTATCTCGAAATTGACAACGAATCGCCAGGAAGAGTTGGAGCCTGGGTAGGATGGCAAATGGTACGGTCCTTTATGAAAAATAATGAAGTTTCGCTCCAGGAAATGTTAAAAATGAATGTTAAAGAACTATTTGAAAAATCTAAATATAAACCCAAAAAAAATGTCGAATAACAATACATCAGAAATTAAAATTCAAATCGAATTAGACGAAAACCGAATTCCCGAAAAACTATCTTGGGCTGCGGTCGAAGGAGGCGTAAATTTAGAAGAAGCAAAAGCTTTTATGCTTTCGGTTTGGAACAGTGACGAAAAAACAACAAAATGTATCGAATTGTGGACTAAGGACATGTCTGTCGAAGAAATGAAAATTTTCTTCCATCAAACTTTGTTGTCTATGACAGAGACTTTTCAACGAGCTACTGGTGACGAAAAAATGTCGGCGACAATGCAGGATTTTTGTGATTATTTTGCAGAGAAATTGGAGTTGAAATTAAAGTAAAAAGCTCAATAAAAATCCCAAACTCCAACTTTAATAGCTTGGAGTTTGGGATATTTTTTTTTCTAAAACTCGTTATTGTTCTTAAATACTTCCTGATTCACTTCTTCGATGTAATTTAAAACATCTTCTTTTCCAGTTGATTCTGTTGCTGAGGTTACAAAATACTGAGGCATTTCGGCCCAATTGTTAGCAAACATTTTCTTTTTGTAAGCTGCAATATGGGAATCAATTTTTACTTTGCTAATCTTATCGGCTTTGGTGAAAACAATACAAAAAGGAATTTCACTTTCGCCCATATAAGCCATAAATTCGATGTCGATATTTTGTGCTTCATGGCGAATGTCAATCAATACAAAAGCACAAACGAGTTGTTCTCTTGTTTCAAAATAATCAGTAATAAATTGTTGAAAAACTGATTTCGTTTTCTTCGACACTTTTGCATATCCATAACCAGGTAAATCGACCAAAAACCAATTGTTGTTAATCTTAAAATGATTTATCAATTGAGTTTTTCCGGGTCTTCCTGAGGTTTTTGCTAAATTTTTATGATTGGTCAACATATTAATCAATGATGATTTTCCAACATTTGATCGGCCTATAAAAGCATATTCCGGCAAAAAGTCTTTTGGACATTTGTCAACTTCAGAGTTGCTAACAATAAATTCGGCGGTTGTAATTTTCATGATTGTGTTTATAAATTCTTCACTAGAACTTAGTGAGCTTTCAAATGTGTGTGTGTTAACCAATCTTCAAGTAAGCTATTGAATTCATCTGGGCATTCCATCATTGCGGCGTGACCACATTTATCTATCCAATACAGGGTAACATTTGGTAATAATTCATTGAATTCTTCGGCAACAGACGGAGGAGTAACTCTATCATTTCTTCCCCAAATTAAACATGTCTGAACATGCATTTTTGGCAAATCCTTTGCCATATTGTGTCTTATAGCGCTTTTAGCAATAGTCAATGTTTTTATCAGTTTTATTCGGTCGTTTACAGAGGCATATACCTCGTCAACAAGTTCTTTGGTGGCCATTTTTGGATCATAAAAAACATCTTGAGCTTTCTTCTTGATGTATTCATAGTCGCCTCTTTTCGGGTAACTATCGCCCATGGCACTTTCGTAAAGACCTGAACTTCCTGTTAATACAAGTCCAGCTACTTTTTCGGGATACATTTTGGTATGATACAACGCAATATGTCCGCCTAACGAATTCCCTAACAAAATTACTCGGTCAAATCCTTTGAAAGTGATAAAATCCTTCACATATTTTGCGAAAGCCTTGACGTTGGTTTTCAAAATATTTTGGGTGTAAATAGGTAAATCTGGAATTACTATTTTGTATCCTTTTTCAGAAAAATAACTTGCAACGGCATCAAAGTTGCTCAAACCTCCCATTAAACCATGTAAAACAACAATCGGAGTTCCTTCACCAGCTTCATAATAGCTGTATCTGCCTTCTTTCTTAAAGTATTTTTCCATACGTTTTATCGCGAATTTTCAATTGCCACAAAGATAGGTTTTAAAAAATTAAAAAAAATTCTTGAATTCAAATTTTATAAATTTTTTCTGTCCATTTGAAATATTGATAAATATTCAAGCTTTTTGCTTTAAAATTTTAGCTAATATTTTTTTTAATCATCCTTTAAAATTCAATTTTAGGAGGTTTTACTTACGGATTTTTTCTAAAATCAATATTTCCAAATCACTAGTCAAAAATAAGCTAACGTTCTGATTGACTAAAAACTAGGCTTTCTTCTTCCAAAGTGGTAAAACTTATCAACAAAGTGGTATTTTGTGGTAAATTGTGGTAATATTTTTTATATTTTTGCTCAACGTCATTTAAAATTTTTTCACTTGAATACAATTGTCGGAACATATGAATGTAAAGTCGATGCTAAGGGAAGGCTGCTTTTGCCTGCGCCTTTAAAAAAGCAATTGGCTTCGTCTCTTCAAAACGGTTTTGTTTTGAAGCGTTCTGTTTTTCAATCTTGTTTGGAATTGTATCCAATGGAAGAATGGGATTTGATGATGCAAAAAATCAATAAACTCAATCGATTCGTTAAGAAAAACAATGACTTCATTCGCCGATTTACTGCTGGCGTAAAAGTAGTTGAAATCGATACTTTGGGAAGATTATTGGTGCCAAAAGATTTGGTGGCTTTTGCAAGTATTTCAAAAGACGTTGTGTTTTCGTCTGCAGTCAATATTGTTGAGATTTGGGACAAGGATTTATACGAAAAATCAATAAGCGGTGAAGATGTCGATTTTGCAGATTTGGCCGAAGAAGTAATGGGAAATACAAATAACGACAATGGAATATCATAATCCAGTTTTGCTTCAGGCTTCAGTTGATGGGATGAATATAAAACCCGACGGTGTTTATGTTGACGTAACCTTTGGAGGCGGAGGGCATTCAAAAGAAATCCTAAAAAGATTGGGTCCAAACGGAAAATTATTTGCTTTTGACCAAGATGAAGATGCTTTAGCGAATGCCTTACCAGATGAAAGATTTACACTGATTAACGAAAATTTCAGGTTTATAAAAAGGTTTTTACGTTTTTATGGTGTTAAAAGTGTGGACGGAATTTTGGCAGATTTAGGAGTTTCTTCTCATCAATTTGATGTGCCAGAAAGAGGCTTTTCGACTCGCTTTGATGCTGAATTGGATATGAGAATGAGTCAGAAAAATGATTTGAATGCGTATCGAGTAGTTAATGAATACGATGATGCAAACTTAAAAAGAGTTTTCTTAGATTATGGTGAATTGAAAAATGCACCAGCTTTGGCAAGAACAATTCTAGAAGCTAGAGATTATCAACCAATTAACACTACAGATGAATTGAAAGAAGTTTTGGCAAAACATTTACCTGAAAGAGTTAGAAATAAAATATTGGCTCAAATCTATCAAGCCATTCGAATTGAAGTCAATCAGGAAATGGATGTTTTGAAAGAATTTCTTGAACAATCCTTAGAAATATTAAATCCAGGCGGAAGATTAAGTGTGATTTCTTACCACTCATTGGAAGACCGTTTGGTAAAAAGATTTATGAAAAACGGAATGTTCGAAGGGGAACCAGAACGCGACTTTTTTGGAAATTTTTCAGTTCCATTTAAAACCATTGGAAAATTAATCGTGCCTGATAATGCTGAAATAAAAATAAATAATAGAGCGAGAAGTGCAAAATTAAGAATTGCTGAAAAGATTTAATTAGTTAGAAAAAAACAATGAAAAACGGAGTTTACGGCATATTGAAAGCGCGGTTTCTTATTGAAGATGATGCCATTAAAAGCTGGCGTTTTATCGTTTTTTTGATTGTTCTCGCTATTATTATGATTGCCAATACCCAGCGTTTTGAACAAAAAGTATTTAAGATTGCCGAGTTGACAAATCAAGTGAAAGAACTGCGTTCAGAGTTTGTCGATAGACGTTCAGAATTAATGAAACTAAAAATGGAATCGACTGTATCAGAAAAAATGGTGGAAAAACAAATTTTTCCATCGACAGTTCCTCCAATTAAAATAAAAGTTAGAAAAGTAGCAGAAGAAAAAAATTTCTTTCAAAAATTATGGCAGTAGAAGATAAAAATATATCCTACAGAATTTATCTGGTAGCTTTCGTCGTCTTTTTGATGGCAATCGCTATTGTCATAAAATTAACAAACATTCAATGGGTCGAAGGCGATTATTATAGAAAATTAGCCAAAGAAAGAACCGTGAGAAATTTTGTAATTCCTGCCAATAAAGGAAATATTTATTCTGCCGATGGAAGTTTATTGGCAACTTCAATTCCAAATTATGAAATACGATTTGATGCTGTCGCGCCAAAAGCGGAAGCTTTCGAAAAAAATGTAAAACCATTAGCCGATTCATTGTCTCTTCTTTTAAGAAAACCAAGTGGTTTTTTTCTAAACGAATTGCGAAAAGCCAGAGCCAATAAAAACAGATATTATCTTGTAGCTCGTGATTTGAGTTATACCGAATTTATAAAAATTAAAGGGTTTCCTTTGTTTAAACTGGGTGCTTACAAAGGTGGAATTATTATCGAGCAAGAAACCGTTCGAGAACATCCAATTGGGAAAATTGCTGAGCGAACCATTGGTTATGAAAGAAGAAATCCAGACGGAACTCCAGATGGGAAAGGTATTGAATGGGCTTACAGGAAATATATTAATGGGAAAGACGGCAAAATTTTAAAGCAAAAAATTGCAAAAGGACAGTGGAAACCCATCCGTGATGTTAACGAGGTTGATCCTCAAGATGGCTATGACGTGATTTCTACGATTGATGTTTTTATTCAGGATATTGCGCATCACGCCCTATTAAAACAATTAGAAGAATATCAAGCAGATCACGGTTGTGTTGTCGTTATGGAAACCCAAACTGGCAAAATAAAAGCTATTTCAAATTTAGGGAGAGCCAACGATGGTTCCTATTATGAAACCACAAATTATGCAGTTGCCGAATCTCACGAACCAGGTTCAACTTATAAATTGGTTGATTTAATGACCTTGCTTGAAGATAAAAAAATAGATACAAGTGCCGTTTTTGATAGTCACGGCGGGGTAGTTAAATACTCAGGGAAATCAGTTCGAGATTCCCACACAGGAGGTTACGGTAAGATATCATTAGCACGCGGATTTGAAGTTTCGTCAAACACAGTAATGGTTCAGGCGGTTTATAATAACTACAAAAATAATCCATCGGAATTCGTTAATCACATCAATAGTTACGGATTAAACAAATGTTTAGGACTTCCAATAAAAGGAGAGGGTAAACCTTATGTTCCTCAGCCAAGTGATAAAAATTGGTCTAATGTTTCGCTTCCGTGGATGGCTTTTGGTTATGGAGTTTCGATTACGCCATTGCAAACCTTGACTTTTTATAATTCTGTAGCTAATAATGGAGTGATGGTAAAACCACAATTTGTTTCAGAAATAAAAGAGTGGAACAGAACCATCAAAAAATACAACACCGAAGTCATAAACCCAAAAGTATGCTCGAAAGAAACCATCTTGAAATTACATGCTGTTCTCGAAAACGTAGTCAAAAAGGGAACTGCATCAAAATTGTATTCTAAAGATTTTTCAATGGCAGGAAAAACAGGAACTGCAGCTGCAAATTATAGAACAAATGGAGGAGCAGATAAATATTACATTTCCTCATTTGTGGGTTATTTCCCAGCCGACAAACCTAAATATTCCTGCATAGTTGTAGTTCATAAACCAAACACTTCGAACAATAATTATTATGGTGCCGATGTTGCAGGTCCGGTTTTCAAACGAATTGCACAGAAAATTTTTACTGATGCACCTTCGACAAACGAGATAAAAAATATTGACAGGAAAATACTAAAACAAGAAAATGATTACGACAGTTATTTTGCAAAATCGCAGAAACAACAATCGTCAATTGTTCCAAATGTAAAAGGGATGTCAGGAATGGATGCTGTTGCTCTTTTTGGAAATCTAGGTGTAAAAGTAAAAATAATTGGCATTGGAAAAGTAAAAACGCAATCCATACAAGCAGGAGAAAGTTTAGATAAAAATACAACCATAACATTAGAATTATCGTGATTATTTTAAGAGAAATAATATACAAAGTCGCTATTGAAGCCGTAAAAGGTTCGACGGATATTGCTATCAATAAAATGGAATTTGATTCTAGAAAAATTGGAGCAAATGACGTCTTTGTGGCTATTCGTGGCACTATTTCAAACGGTCACGATTACATTGAAACTGCTATCTGGAATGGTGCTATTGCAGTTGTTTGTGATACTCTTCCTGAAACAATTACAAAAGGAATCACATATATTCAAGTAAAAGACACCAATAAAGCTTTGGCTTATATGGCCGCCAATTATTTTGAAAATCCTTCTCAAAAATTAAAATTGGTTGGTATTACGGGAACAAATGGTAAAACAACGATTGCTTCTTTATTGTACCAATTATTCAAAAAAGCAGGTTTTAAAGTAGGCCTTTTGTCCACCGTAAAAATCTTAGTTGATGAAATAGAATACAAAGCCACACACACCACCCCTGATTCAATTACGATAAATCATTATCTAAAAGAAATGGTTGATGCCGGTGTTGAATACTGCTTTATGGAAGTCAGTTCTCACGGAATTCATCAGAAGCGGACAGAAGCTTTACATTTCGTTGGTGGAATTTTCACCAATTTATCACACGACCATTTAGATTATCATCCCACTTTTGCAGAATATCGAGATGTTAAAAAATCGTTTTTCGACAATTTACCAAAAACCGCATTTGCCTTATCAAATATCGATGATAAAAACGGTCAAGTGATGTTGCAAAATACGGTTGCTAAAAAATTGACCTATGCTTTAAAATCCTATGCTGACTATAAAGCACAAATCCTAGAGAACCAATTGTCGGGATTGTTATTGAAAATTAACGGCAATGAAGTTTGGGTAAAACTCATTGGCACTTTCAACGCATATAATTTATTGGCAATTTATGGAACGGCAATTCAATTAGGTATGGAAAGTCTGGAAGTACTCCGATTATTATCTGATTTAGAAAGTGTATCGGGTCGTTTCCAATTTATTGTTTCCAATTCGAATATTACAGCAATTGTTGATTATGCCCACACGCCAGATGCATTGGAAAACGTGTTGAAAACTATTTATGATATTCGCACTAAAAACGAACAATTGATTACAGTTGTAGGTTGTGGTGGAAATAGAGATAAAGCCAAACGACCAATTATGGCAGGAATTGCCACTGAACTTAGTGATAAAGTTATCCTGACTTCTGATAATCCAAGAAATGAGGATCCGGAAGTTATTATCAATGAAATGGAACAAGGTGTAGAACCTCAAAATTATAAAAAATCCCTGTCGATTACGGATAGGAAACAAGCTATAAAAACAGCTTGTCAATTGGCCCAGCCAAATGATATTATCCTTATTGCAGGAAAAGGTCACGAAACTTATCAAGAAATTCAAGGTGTTCGACACGATTTTGATGATATGAAAATTGTAAAAGAATTACTAAACCAACTCAATAAATAGAAACCTATGCTATACTACTTATTTGAATATTTAGACAAAACAATGGACATTCCTGGAGCAGGAGTCTTTCAGTATATTACTTTCAGATCAGCATTGGCATTTATGCTTTCCTTGCTTTTATCAACTATTTATGGTAAAAGAGTTGTTACTTTTTTGCGTAAACAACAAATAGGCGAAACTGTTCGTGAACTTGGCCTTGCTGGTCAAAATGAAAAAGCAGGAACGCCAACAATGGGAGGGTTAATCATCATATTTGCCACTTTGATTCCAGTGATTCTTTTTGCCAGATTACAAAACATCTATATAGTATTATTAATTGTAACTACTCTATGGATGGGAACAATCGGTTTTATTGATGATTATATCAAAATTTTCAAAAAAGACAAACAAGGATTAAAAGGGATATTCAAAGTCTTTGGCCAAGTGGGTTTGGGTTTGATTGTTGGATATGTTCTGTATTTTAATCCAGTTGTAACGATTAGAACGGATACTGCCAAAAGCGATATTTTTAAAAGTACCACAGAAAACGTAATTAAACAAGCACCCGTTTACGAAAAATCTACAGCAACAACGATTCCTTTCTTCAAAAATAATGAATTTGACTATGCCGAAGTTTTAGCCTGGACTGGCGAAGGTTATGAAAATTGGGCTTGGTTGATTTTTATTCCAATGGTTATTTTTATTATTACAGCCGTTTCTAATGGAGCCAATTTAACAGATGGAATTGATGGGTTGGCTGCCGGAACTTCTGCGGTTTCGGTCTTGGCACTGGGGATTTTCACTTTCGTTTCAGGAAATATTATTTTCTCCAATTATTTGAACATTATGTATATTCCTTATTCGGGAGAAATGACTGTTTTTATTGCTGCATTTGTAGGAGCATTGATTGGATTTCTTTGGTATAATTCGTATCCAGCATCAGTATTTATGGGTGATACCGGAAGTTTAACTATAGGTGGAGTCATTGCTGTTCTAGCGATTGCCGTTCGAAAAGAACTCCTAATTCCACTATTATGCGGAATATTTTTGGTCGAAAATTTCTCTGTTGTTTTACAAGTTGCATATTTCAAATACACCAAAAAACGTTTTGGCGAAGGCCGAAGAATCTTTTTGATGGCCCCTTTGCATCATCATTATCAAAAGAAAGGCTATCACGAAAGTAAAATTGTAACTCGATTTTGGATTGTTGCTATAATGTTGGCCATTTTGTCAATCGTGACCTTAAAATTAAGATAATGCGACTGGTAGTTTTAGGTGGTGGCGAAAGCGGTGTAGGGACTGCAATTCTTGGCAAGAAAAAAGGATATGATGTTTTTGTGTCCGATTTTGGAAAAATAAAACAAAGTTACAGAGAAGTTCTTATCATTAATGGGATTGCGTGGGAGGAAGAAACTCATACTGAAGCACTGATTTTGAATGCCGATGTGGTGATGAAAAGTCCGGGAATTCCCGATAAATCACCAATAGTAAAAAAATTGGTTGAAAAAGGAATTCCAGTGATTTCGGAAATTGAATTTGCAGCGCCATTTACAAAAGCAATCACGATTGGAATTACGGGGAGCAACGGGAAGACAACAACAACAATGTTGACCCATCATTTGCTGAAATCAGCAGGATTGAATGTTGGATTGGGAGGTAATATAGGAAAGAGTTTTGCTTGGCAGGTTGCAGATGATAAATATGATAGTTATGTGCTGGAATTGAGTAGTTTTCAACTTGATGGAATGATAGATTACAAGCCGCACATTGCAATTATTACGAATATAAGTCCGGATCATTTAGACCGATACGACTATAAATATGAAAATTATATTGCTTCGAAATTTAGAATAACAATGAATCAAACCGAGGAAGATTTTCTCATTTATGATGCAGATGACGAAGCAATTGCAGAATGGTTCAAACGCAATAAAACAAAAGCCCAATTAATTCCTTTTTCCTTGGGAAAAATATTCGAAAAAGGAGCATTTATAAAAGATAAAAATATGGAAGTAAACATCATCAACGAAGAAGAATTCACAATGGAGACTGAGACTATGGCGCTTGAAGGAAAGCACAATATGAAAAATGCAATGGCAGCGACTTCTGTGGCAAAATTGATGAAAATAAGAAATGCGACAATCAGAGAAAGTTTGTCCAATTTTCAAGGAGTCGAACATCGTTTGGAAAAAGTGTTGAAAATCCAAAATGTGCAATACATCAACGACTCAAAAGCAACGAATGTAAATGCTACTTTTTTTGCTTTGGACAGTATGAATACGCCAACGGTTTGGATTGTGGGTGGTGTTGATAAAGGAAACGATTATAATGAATTGATGTCTTTGGTTCGCGAAAAAGTAAAAGCCATCATCTGTCTGGGTATTGATAATAAGAAAATTATTGATGTTTTCGGCAATGTAGTTGATATTATGATTGAAGTCAATAATATGGAAGATGCCGTGAAAATGGGGCAACGTTTAACCGAAAAAGGAGATACGGTATTGTTGTCACCAGCTTGCGCCAGTTTCGATTTATTCGAAAATTACGAAGACAGAGGAAATCAATTTAAACAAGCGGTTAAGAACCTTTAAAAAATATACGATATCAGATATACGATTTTCGATTTGTGTTGGAGAAATAAATCTTTAAAAGCATTTTCAAATATCGTATTTCAAATATCGTAAATCGGATATTAAAATGAAAGAACTAATAAACAATCTAAAAGGGGACAGAGTAATATGGTCATTCGTGGCTTTATTAGCACTGTTTTCGTTTATGCCTGTTTTTAGTGCGAGTAGTAATTTGGCCTATATTGGCCATGGAACAGGAAATACGATTAGCTATTTGTTAAAGCATCTGGCTCATATTTTTATTGGTTTCATCATTATTTATTGGGTTCATAAAGTGCCATTTCATTATTATAGAGGAATTTCTAAGATAGCTTTGCCAATTGTTTGGTTGTTATTAGGTTACACAATGATAAAAGGAACTGTTATTGCAGGTGCTAATGCAAGTCGATGGATACAAATACCTTTTATTGGAATATCCTTTCAAACATCAACATTTGCAGCAATTGTTTTATTTGTTTTTACAGCAAGATATTTAGCCAAAAAACGAGAAGAGGAAATTAGTTTTAAAGACTCACTTATAGAACTTTGGCTTCCTATTTTTATAACTTTAGGATTTATTTTACCATCCAATTTCTCCACAGCAGCCTTGATATTTTCAATGATAATGATGTTGACTTTCGTTGGAAAATATCCATTAAAATATATAGGTTTTATAATTAGCGCCGGATTTGCTGCATTATTATTATTTATTTTATTGGCAAAGGCATTTCCTGATTCTCATTTATTTAGCAGAGTAAATACTTGGCAAAGCCGAATCGAAAATTTCAGAACCAACAAACCTGGCGAAGACGATTACCAAATCGAGAAAGCAAAAATCGCAATTGCTTCTGGCGGAATTTACGGACTTGGACCAGGAAAAAGTGTGCAAAAACATTTTTTACCACAATCTTCTTCGGATTTTATTTATGCCATTATCGTAGAGGAATGGGGATTAATAGGCGGCTTGGGAATTTTATTTTTGTATTTATTGCTGTTTTTTAGATTTGTAATTGCCGCTCATAAAGCAAATTCATTGTTCGGAAAATTATTAGTTGTTGGACTTGGTTTTCCAATGATTTTTCAGGCGATGATTAATATGGCTGTTGCTGTTGAACTATTGCCAGTAACCGGTCAAACGTTACCGCTTATAAGTAGCGGTGGAAGTTCCATTTGGATGACGTGTATAGCTTTGGGTATTATCATAAATGTGACCAAAAAAGAAGAAGAAATTGCTCAGGAAATAAGTGATAAAGCTAGAAGAGAAGCAGCATTACAAAAACTTATTGACAAGCAATTAGAAGAGGAAAATGAGGCAGAAAATGAAGCTAAAAATGAAGCCGAAGAAAACTATTCTATACAAGATAATGCGGGTAATCCAATGAATGCTGTTTTGAATAAATAATTCATAGAAGAGATGGAAAAATTAAAATTTATATTAAGTGGAGGCGGAACAGGAGGACATATCTATCCTGCGGTTGCGATTGCTAATGAATTAAAATCTCGTTTTCCTGATGCTGAATTTCTATTTGTGGGTGCCAAAGACAAAATGGAAATGCAAAAAGTTCCTCAAGCAGGTTACAAGATTGAAGGGCTTTGGATTGCTGGTTTACAACGAAAATTGACTTTGCAAAACGCAATGTTTCCTTTCAAATTAATCGATAGTTTATGGAAATCTCGAAAAATAATTAAGAAATTCAAACCCAATGTTGTTATTGGTACCGGAGGTTTTGCTTCTGGACCGTTATTGCAAATGGCAAATATGTTGAATATTCCAACGGTGATTCAGGAACAAAATTCATATCCGGGAATTACCAATAAATTATTAAGTAAGAAAGCGAATAAAATTTGTGTTGCCTATGAAAATTTAGAGCGATTTTTTCCAAAAGACAAAATGATTTTGACCGGAAATCCAGTGCGTCAGGATTTGATTGACATCGAAAGCAAAAGGGCTGAGGCAATACAGTTTTTTAATTTGGATGCCAATAAAAAAACATTGTTGGTTCTTGGCGGAAGCCTTGGAGCAAGAAGAGTCAACCAATTAATAGAAAAAGAATTAGATAATTTTCTTTCTCAAGATATTCAGGTTATCTGGCAATGTGGGAAATTATATTTTGAAGATTACAAGAAATACAATTCGAATAATGTTCAGGTTTTAGCGTTTATTGACAGAATGGATTTGGTTTATTCGGCTGCAGATATAGTGATTTCGCGAGCTGGAGCATCCTCGGTTTCGGAGTTATGTATCGTGGGGAAACCTGTGATTTTTATTCCTTCTCCAAATGTTGCAGAAGACCATCAAACTAAAAATGCAAAATCAATAGTCGATAAAAAAGGAGCGATAATGATTAGGGAAGCGGAATTGGATTCACAATTCAGTCTTATTTTTGAAGCCTTGTTGAAAGACCAGGGAAAACAAGATCAGTTGAGTAAAAACATTAAGCATTTGGCTTTGCCAAACGCCACAAAACAAATAGTTGACGAAATCGTAAAATTAATAAAATGAAATGAGCATAACGGAAATTCGAAGTAAACATCGATGACAATATATGCGAATTCCATAATCCTTTAAAAAACAAATATTATCTACATATGAATCTAAATCAAATACATAACGTCTATTTCATAGGCATCGGAGGAATTGGGATGAGCGCTTTGGCGCGCTATTTCAAAGCCATCGGCAAGAATGTGTCTGGTTATGATAAAACCGAAACGGAACTTACAAAAGAGTTACATAAACTTGGAATTAACATTCATTTTGAGGATAGTATTGATTTAATTCCTGAGGATTATTATGCAGAAAACACATTAGTAGTTATCACTCCGGCAGTTCCAAAATCACATTCAGAATGGAATTATTTCTTAGAGAGAGAATATGAAGTGAAGAAAAGAGCTGAAGTTCTTGGTATTATTACAAAAGACACTTTCTGTTTTGCAGTTGCAGGAACACACGGAAAAACAACTACTTCAGGAATTCTTGGACATATTTTATTTCAAAGCGGTGTTGATGTTACGGCTTTTGTTGGAGGAATTGTGGAAAATTATAATTCGAATTTAATAGGAAACGGAAAAACGATAACAGTTGTCGAAGCTGATGAATTTGATCGTTCCTTTTTGCATTTGTATCCCAATATTGCTTGTGTAACTTCGATGGATGCGGATCATTTGGATATTTATGGTGATAAATCAGCAATCGAAGCTTCCTTTGTAGAATTTGCAGATAAAGTTGAAGATAAAACTAAACTTTTCATCACAAAAGATTTGCCAATAAAAGGAGTTACTTGTGCTGTAAACGATAAAGCTGATTTTACCGCTTTCAATATAAGAATCAGAAACAGTCAATACGTTTTTGATGTGCGAACACCATCAGAAACATTGTATAATATAGAATTTGGTTTACCTGGTAAACACAATTTGATGAACGCACTAATGGCATTAGCAATGGCAAAAACTTTCGGCCTCCCAACCGAAGACATTGCTAATGCCTTGCTTTCATTCAAAGGAATAAAAAGAAGATTTTCGTATCAAATCAAAACTGAAAAGTTGATTTATATCGATGATTACGCCCATCATCCAACCGAAATTAATGCGGTTCATCAAGCAGTCCGAGAATTATATCCAGGCAAAAAAGTCTTGGCTGTTTTCCAACCACATTTATTTAGTAGAACCAAAGATTTTGCTGATAATTTTGCACAAAGTCTTGCTGCTTTTGACGAAGTAATTTTATTGGATATTTATCCAGCAAGAGAATTGCCAATGGAAGGAATTACCTCAAGTTGGTTATTAGATAAAATTAAAAATAATAATAAGAAATTAGTTTCAAAACAAGAATTGATACCTTCTATTTTAGAAAGTGATGCAACTGTAATTGTGACTATTGGGGCGGGAGATATTGGAGAATTAGTTTCATCAATTAAAAAAGCGCTAAATGAAACTATTTAATTGGACAAATATTCGGTTAGTGCTAATGTTTTCATTGGTAATTTTCCTGTTTTCGTTTACTTCAAATCGGAATAATAATAGAAAATTGTCAAAATCAGTTGTTGTTTTTGTAGGATATAACTTGCCTTTTGTAGATCAGGAAACGGTTAATAAATTGTTAATAGAAAATAATAGAGACGCAAAAAGTATAGGTAAAGATAAATTAGATTTGAATAGATTGGAAAAAGCGCTTAACGCACAAGAAATGATTGAAAAATCAGATGTGTTTGTGAGCATTGATGGGGTTTTAAAAGCAGTAGTAAAACAAAAAACTCCTATAGCCAGAGTTTTTGACGGGGATAATTCTTTCTATATTGATTACGAGGGAAATACAATGCCTTTGTCAGCAAATTTTACGGCTAGAGTTCCACTTGTTTCGGGGGGAATTAATAAAAAAAATAGCGAAGAATTAGCCGAGTTATTTCGGATAATATATGACGATGCGTTTTTGAAAAAAAACATCATTGGTGTTCAGATTATGCCAAATGGAAGTTTAAAAATGCTCAACAGAAATTATAATTATCAAATTGATTTTGGTGGAACCATAAGAATGCAAGCTAAATTCAATAATTACAAAGCGTTTTTTCAAAAAGCGGTTTTAGATAGTTCGCTTTATAAATATAAAACTATTGATCTCAGATTTGCGCAGCAAGTTGTGTGTACTAAATAATATAGATAATGGAAAAAGAGAATATTGCAGTAGGTCTAGATATTGGGACAACAAAAATAGTTGCCATGATAGGCAAGAAAAATGAGTATGGAAAACTGGAGATTTTGGGTGTTGGAAAATCCAAAAGTTTAGGTGTGGCCAGAGGTGTTGTAAACAATATCACTCAAACGATACAATCGATTCAGCAAGCTGTTCTTGAAGCAGAAAATAAGTCTGGTTATAAAATAAAAGACGTAGTTGTTGGCATTGCTGGTCAACATATTCGCAGCATTCAACACAGTGATTATATCATTAGAAAAAATGCCGAAGAAGTAATTGGAGGCAATGATATTCAGCTTTTGATTGATCAGGTAAATAAATTGGCGATGTTACCTGGAGAAGAAATAATTCACGTTTTGCCACAAGAATTTAAAATCGACGGTCAGTCTGAAATCAAAGAACCTATCGGAATGTACGGCGGGAGGTTGGAGTCTAGTTTTCACGTTGTGGTTGGGCAGGCTTCTTCAATTCGAAATGTAGGCAGATGTATTCAAAGTTCCGGAATAGAATTATCTGGATTAACCTTGGAACCATTGGCATCAGCCGATGCAGTTCTAAGCCAAGAAGAGAAAGAAGCTGGAGTTGCGTTAATTGATATTGGTGGGGGAACAACAGATTTAGCCATTTTTAAAGACGGAATTATTCGTCATACAGCAGTTATTCCTTTTGGAGGAAATGTAATTACCGACGATATCAAAGAAGGCTGTTCCATTATCGAAAAGCAGGCTGAATTATTAAAAGTAAAATTCGGATCGGCTTGGCCAGGAGAAAACAAAGACAACGAAATTGTTTCGATTCCAGGATTAAGAGGAAGAGAGCCGAAAGAAATTTCGTTAAAGAATTTGTCCAAGATAATTCACGCTCGCGTTGTTGAAATTATTGAGCAGGTTTTTACCGAAATCAAAGATTACGGTCACGAAGATCCACGTAAAAAATTGATTGCAGGAATTGTATTAACCGGCGGTGGAGCTCAATTGAACCACATCAAACAATTGGTAGAATACATAACCGGAATGGATACAAGAATAGGATATCCTAACGAGCATTTGGCTGGGAATTCTGACGAAGAAATATCAAGCCCTTTATATGCAACAGCGGTAGGATTAGTAATGAATAGCATTGAAAATAAAACACAAAGCGCCATAAGAATTGATACTGTGGTACCAGAAAAGACATCTGTTAAACCGCCAGTTTATCAGAAAGCAGAAATTGAGGAGCCAAGAAATGTGATTATAGAGGAAGAAGTTGTAAAAGAGGAATCTACTGGTAAAAGAATACAGAGGTCTTTCTTTGACAGATACGTCGACAAGATTAAAGATTTCTTGGATAATGCAGAATAAAAATAAGGAACAAATTAAATATATAAAAATAATAAAAACCCAATAAGATGATGAGCAACTCAGAATTTGGAAGCATTTCATTTGATTTACCCAAAAACCAATCAAATGTAATAAAAGTTATTGGTGTAGGTGGAGGCGGAAGTAATGCCATAAACCACATGTTTAAACAAGGTATTAAAGGCGTAGATTTTATCGTTTGTAATACCGATTCACAAGCTTTGGATAACAGTTCTGTGCCAAACAAAATTCAGTTAGGTGTAAACTTGACCGAAGGACTTGGAGCAGGAGCAAACCCAGACGTTGGGCAACAATCAGCAATTGAAAGTATAGCTGAAATTGAAAAAATGCTTGACAGCAACACCAAAATGGTTTTTATAACTGCAGGAATGGGCGGAGGAACTGGCACAGGTGCAGCGCCAGTAATCGCTCAATTGGCCAAAGAAAGAGATATTTTAACTGTTGGAATCGTAACTTTGCCTTTCTCTTTTGAAGGAAAAGTTCGTCAAGAGCAAGCGCTTATTGGTATTGATAAATTACGCAAACAAGTCGATTCGTTAATTGTTATCAATAATAATAAATTAAGAGAAGTATATGGAAATCTTGGTTTCAAAGCTGGATTTTCAAAAGCGGACGAAGTTTTGGCAACAGCCTCAAGAGGTATTGCCGAAGTAATTACGCATCATTACACTCAAAATATCGATTTAAAAGATGCCAAAACCGTTTTGGCAAATAGTGGAACTGCTATTATGGGTTCGTCAGTTTCTTCAGGTGAAAACAGAGCAAAAGAAGGAATTATTTCAGCATTGGATTCTCCTTTATTGAATGATAATAAAATCACTGGTGCCAAAAACGTATTGTTGCTCATAGTTTCTGGTTCTGATGAAATAACAATTGATGAAATAGGTGAAATTAATGATTTTATTCAAGTAGAAGCAGGTCACAATGCCAATATTATTATGGGTGTTGGTGAAGATGAATCGCTTGGTGACGCCATTTCTATTACAATAATTGCAACAGGATTTGATGTTGAACAACAACGCGAAATTGTAAATACAGAACCAACAAAAATAATTCATACGCTTGGAGACGAACAAATTAGTGTTCATGATTTGACAAAAAAGATCGTTCCGGCATTTAATTGGGATAATAATGAAGCCTCGATAGTTAATACAGCGGAAAGAATTGTTTTCGAATTATTGGAAGATGTTGTTGCTGAAGAACCTGCTAAAGTAGTAATCAACAGTGAAGAGCTAATGGGAATGACTGAATTTATTAAAAATTTAGATGTGACTTTCGAAATAGTTTCTCCTATTAAAGATCTTGACTTCGTTGTTTCATCAGCAAAAGTTAAGGAGATAAATGTGGTTGAACCAAAAGTTTTTGTAAAAGAAGAACAAGCTACTTTTTCTTTTGATTTACCGCTTTTTAAATCTGAACCGGCAAAAACAGATGAAAACAAAATCTTGTTTGAACTAAGCAATGAGACTCGAGAAATAAAAGTGAATGAACCTGTTCAATTTGTTCCTGTAACGGAATTGACTGACAACGGAATCATCAGATATTCTCTTGAAGAATATACAGAGATGGAGAATACGTTATTGGAGTCAAAACCAACAACAACAGCTATTGAGGAAGTACCCGAAGAGATGAATATCACGATGAAACAGGTAGATGTTGTTTCTAATACGTCTTCAACTTTTGACAATGTTTCTCCAATGGATATGTCGATTCAGGAAGCGTTGAAATTCAGATCTGATGAAAGAAGAAAAAAACTTAAGGAATTCAATTATAAATTCCACAATAATATTTCAAAAATTGATGAATTAGAAAGAGAACCAGCCTACAAAAGACTAGGAATAGATCTTTCTAAACCACAAGTAAATAGCACGAATTCAAGAATTTCAGTAGGAACAGACAGCAATGACGACCTGCAATTGCGTTCAAACAATTCGTACTTACACGATAATGTTGACTAACTAATTCAAAACTAAATTGCCCGACCCGAAAATTAATTTTAATTTTCGGGTTATTTTTTGCCTTTTCGAGAAGTAACGACGAAGCAATCAGTTGTTAATTCCATTAAATTTCTTTAAATTTGTCGAGCCTTAATCCAGCTGTTCATTTCAAGCTTTTTTTCGAAAATGCTTTTTTTCAAGAACAAAAAAGAGCTTCCTTTGGTCGCTTTTTAAGTTCAGAAAAAAAATACATTTTCTCACAAAAGGCTTTTCATTTCCATCTGGGGCAATTCAGAATTAAATAATATTGTAACACACAAATCATAAATTTATATGAGCTTATCAATACAAATCATGGAGGATATCAAAACCGCCATGAGAGCCAAAGATACTATAGCATTAGAAGCATTAAGAGCTATTAAATCCGAAATCCTTTTAGCTCAAACAGCAACAGGATCAAAAGAAGAAATCACAGCAGCAGACGAAATTAAATTGCTTCAAAAATTAGTAAAAACCCGTAAGGATAGCGCTAAAATTTATACAGAGCAAAATCGTATGGATTTAGCTGAACCAGAATTGGCTCAAATTGCTGTAATAGAAAAATTCTTACCTGCACAAATGAGTGACGCTGAAGTAGAAGCCGTAATTGCGAAAATCATTGCAGAAACTGGAGCAACAGGTATAGCTTCAATGGGAAAAGTTATGGGATTAGCTTCTGCGCAATTAGGTGGAACTGCTGAAGGAAAAACAATTTCGACAATCGTTAAAAAACTTTTAGTATAAATTATTACGAATTTCAAATTACGTTCACATAATCCGTAATTTGAAGTTCGTAATTAAATATTGGCTGCGTAGTTCAACTGGATAGAATATCAGATTTCGACTCTGAGGGTTACAGGTTCGAACCCTGTCGCGGTCACAACAAAAAAATCCAAAGATTTTGTCTTTGGATTTTTTATTTAAAGCTATTTTTTAATTCTTAAAAAGCGGTCAACTTCTTTAAATCGGCAATTGTTTCTGTTGGGTTGTCAGCTTTGAAGACAAAACTTCCTGCTACGAGAACATCTGCTCCGGCTTCTGCTAATTGTTTTGCATTTTTATTGGTTACACCGCCATCAATTTCGATAATTGTATTTGCGCCTTTTCGGGTAATTAAATCTTTTAATTTTTTAACCTTAGAATAGGTGTTTTCAATAAATGATTGTCCTCCAAAACCAGGATTTACGCTCATTATTAAAACCATATCGATATCATTGATGATATCTTCTAATAAATCGACATTGGTGTGTGGATTTAAGGCAACTCCAGCTTTCATTCCTTCGGCTTTGATGGCTTGAAGCGTTCTGTGAAGATGGGGACATGCTTCATAATGAACGCATAATACATTGGCGCCTAATTCCGCAAAAGTTTTGATATATCGATCTGGATCAACAATCATCAAATGGACATCGATAGTTTTCTTGGCGTGTTTTGCAATGGCTGCCAAAACCGGCATTCCAAAGGAAATATTTGGAACAAAGACACCATCCATAATATCAATATGAAACCAGTCGGCTTCAGAATTGTTAATCATTTCGATGTCACGTTGTAAATTGGCAAAATCAGCAGCAAGAATTGATGGAGCAATAAGTGTATTCTTCATTTTATACTGAATTTATTTCAGCATCTTTTAATACTGAAAGTAGTTAGTGTTATTTGTACAAAAGTAAATTATAATTAGAGAACCTGAAACAAGTTCAGGTTAAAAAAATAAAACCTAGGTAATCAGCCGAGGTTTCAATCATCAATCAAAAAACGAACAGTTAATCAGACCGTCGTTACTTGTCACCCTATTTTGTCATCTCGAGCGGAGTCGAGAGGTGAAGGGTTAACCTAAATAGGTTTTTAATATTTTGCTTCTTGAAGTATGTTTTAATCTTCGGATGGCTTTTTCTTTGATTTGACGAACACGTTCACGAGTCAGGTCAAAAGTTTCTCCTATTTCTTCTAATGTCATTGGATGTTGATCTCCAAGACCAAAATATAAGCGAACCACATCAGCTTCTCTTGGAGTTAATGTTTCTAATGAACGCTCAATTTCGGTACGCAATGATTCTTGAATTAAGTTTCGGTCTGGATTTGGCGATTCGCCAGAACGCAA
>NZ_JAYWCK010000029.1:0-4394 GCF_043780635.1 Flavobacterium sp. | reverse complement strand
AATGTTACTTCAATTCTAATGGAAAAACTGATAGTTTAGTTTTTTTGTTATACTAAAAATAAAAATAATGCAAGTATTAACCCGTAATTCGCATAAGTTTTCAAAGAATATATTCTCGCCTATGGTCAAATATTTTTCTATTAACAAATAGTCAAACATTGTATTATATTTGTGAATCATTGCCATCTGGTTTTGGTTAGCTTTGGGGTTTCGGGTGGTTCCGAAACCCCGTTTTTTTATTTGTTTAATGTCCAAATATCTTGAATCCTGCCAAGGTCGCCTTTCCTTTTTTCGCCTGTACGATGCAATAAATTAGCTTTTTCAAGTGTATTAAATGCCCGGCTAATACTCGAATTTTGGACTTTTTCAGATAAAATACCAGTTTCAATTAGCTGTTTCAATGCTTCGCATCGGGTATAGCTTACATTTTGATTTGCTTTGAAAAAAGCTAATATTTTGCTATTTTGGGTATTATTGTGTTTTATGGCTTCGTTCAACTCCCTGCCCGATTCGCCAATTGTATTGTGAAAAATCATTTTGGTTGGTTCGCTTTTAATATTAAAATTATCGCTTATGATTTAATTTTTTTCGCTTGCTGAGAGCTTGGAGGATGTCAGCTTTTAGGTATCTGACTCTATGAGAAATTCGATTTGGAATAAGAATTTTATCTTTTTCCCAAGTTGAAAGTGTTACGACCGAAACGCCCAAAAGTTCAGCGGTTTGCTTTCGGGTGGCAACTTCTGGAATATTTGGTGGGAGAATGGGTGGGGAGTATTCCGCCAATTCTGCTTTGACAGCTTGACGAATGATTGCCCCTAATTGGTCGGGGCTAAATGAGTACGAAATAATTTGTTCTGCAAACATGTTTTTCTTTGATTTTAGTGAAACATGTGCAAAACTATAAAGTAGAGTATAGGGTAAAAATCCCTAAAAGATACCTTTTTTTACCTTTGGAAAAGTATTATAAAAAAGGAGAAAGAAGTTCGTTTATGTTGTCGGATTTATCTGGGTAATCTTGAATAAGTTGTTTTTGCACTCGTTTTATTCTTTCAATAATCTTGTTTCTGCTTGAAGGATTATTACGTCCTTCTATGAAATCGCCAATCAAATTTATTTGAGCAATAAGGCTTTCTAATTTAAACCCTTTTTGCAGATTAAAGAAATATTTTTCATTGAAAAATGATATGTGTTTCTCATACTCTACCTTACTTTTTTCATGCTTACTCAAACTAATTTTAGCACTTATGCCTAATTTTCCTAAGAAATAAACATATATCGCTAAATCATTCGTCTTGTTTAAAAATAATTGGGTATAAGGTGGACTGGCAAGTTCATTGCTAACATTTACAAGGTTTTTGCTTTGCTCGTTTTCCCCATTTTCTTGCTTATTAATATGAAACTCTAAAAAACGTTTGAATTGGTTGAGGGGTATTAAATATGAAGCCCAATAATATAAATTATCGACATTTTTATTACATTTATTGCATTCATAAATAAATGCGTAATCAGGTAGATAATCATTATTTGTATTTGTTAGTTCTTTAAAAAAATCATAAACATTCTTATAGGTGCCAGTTGATAATTGAAAAAAAATTGCTTTAGATTCTTTACCTATTGATTCCAATAATTCATTAGTTTCATTTAGTTTTGCATTGGCAAATTCATTTTTATCTGCTTTAAGCGAAATTTCTTCATAAAATTTTTGCTTGTAAGTTTCATAATCATAGATAGGTGTACTATAATGAATTTCCAGTAGTTGTTTTATTTCATAATTATTAATTGGTTTGGTTTTCCTTCGGTCTTCAAGATAATTTTTAATATTCTCCTCCGCTTCAAATGCTTTTTCTTCATTGGTAAGTGGTTCAGGTGCAATAATTCCATTTTCCATATTTTCATGTTCAATTAACTGCATAATTCTTGACACATTTAAACTAAATTTAGCATCTCCCATTATCGCCCCGCTCTCCTCTCTTTCTCTTTGTATTTTCCGTTGTTCGATGTCATATTCTCTTTGTGTCTGAATAGCATTATTTAGTTCATTAGAATACTTATGACTATCAATATATCTCATATTGTGGTTGTGTTCTTTCCAAAACAAATAACGCTCTTCAAATTCAGTAAGAGTAATGTATTTAACTCTAAGACTTTCTTTCAATAGGCTTTGTTCATGGTGTGTCATAGTATTAAATGGTTAGCTTTTTACTCTGCATTACGCTATTTTAAGACGGACAATATTATTTTCGTTTGTGCTATTTTTTGTAAAATGCGTATGCTGCGATAACCTACGAGATGTTTGTTTCTTCGTTACTTTAATGTACTTAAAAAATGAACTTTCTGTCTTATGCCCTGTCATTGCCATTATGTCGTGTGTCTTTACATCCCCTAAATAGGCGTTCGTACTAAAGCTTCTTCTGCAAGTATGAGTGCTTAACTTTTGCCATTTTTCATAGGTTATTAGTACTGTTTTGCCTCCTTTTGTAGATTTAAAAGTTACCTTTCCGTTTAATTCCATCAATTTTCCAATTTCTTTCAAATATTCATTCATCTTTTGATTACTTGGTGCTTTAGGTGGATTGTTTTGGTATTTATCCATAATTGCCCTTAAATTAGGGTTCATTGGTATAGATACCGATTCGCCTGTTTTTTGAGTTGCAACGACTTCTAAATAAAATATTCCTTCGTCCTCAACAATGTTTTCGGGTGTAAGTTGTGAAAGGTCTGAAAATCTTAAACCGCTGTAACAACCAATGAGAAACAAGTCTTTCACTTTATCAAGCCGAGGGCTTTTACTCAAATCAAGATTAAATAGAAAATCAAGTTCGGATTCGTCTAAATAAATATTTTCAACATCTTCTGATAGGGTAACGAATTTTTCATCTCTGAAAATCAAATTGCTGTGCAAACCGTCATAGTATGCTGATTTTATAAAAATCCTTACATTCTTAATTATTGAACCGATTGAATTTTTAGTGAAATTCTTTTTTGTAAGATATGAAATGAGGGAATCATAAAATTTTAAATCCAGTTGTTCAAATTCTATTCTTTTGTAGATTTTACCAAATTCAATTAAATGGTTTAGGGCAGTCTTGAATTGCTTTATAGTATTATACTGATAAATCTTTTGATTCTTAGTAAGGCGTTCCCCAGCTTTGACCTCTTTATAAAATAGTTCAGCGTAAATAATAAGATTAGTTTTCTTTTTCGCTTTTACTGTTTTAAATTCCTTGTCCAACTCAGTCCTGAAAAAATCAATAGTAGGTTCAATTTTCTCTCGTTTGAGGTAACTATTAATTTTACCAATTGACTCCACATAGCGATTTAATTGCAAATTGGTGTCTTTGCATTGTTGTTTAGTTTTTTTTTCCGCAGTGGAGGCTTGTTGAGTGCTATCGTCCCACAAAGAGGGTAGGATTTTTTCACCTGTGGAGTATTTTAGTCTTTCGCCTGTTTGTAAGCTATGATTAAGAAAAATTAAAGATTCTTCCTTTGAATTCTTATCTTTTAGATAAAAACGCACTTCATTTTCAGTTTTTGCCATTGAAATAACATGATTTTGGTTGATTAGCTCATCAAATATACAAAAAAAATGCACCCTAAAAAATTGGGGTACAAAATAGGGAACAAAAATACTTGCCTTTATTGTATTATTTTGACAAAGTGGAAGAAAGTAAATTTATATAATCTACTGATTATCAGTTTTTTATATAAAATTGACGAAGGAATAAAGTAAAAGGTTCGATTACGGCTCCGGGTACTTAAAGCTCTTAAATCATTGATTTAGGAGCTTTTTTATTTGCTATGATTTGTTTTTTTATAGCTTTGAAGAGTAATATGCTTATAATTGACGAGGTTATAAGTTTCCAGTTGCCAATAAAGATTTTATTAAACGGAGCGGTTATTGCTAATATTTATTTATTGGATAATCCGCCTTAGTATTCTATATCCCGTTTTAGCCAATTAAAAATAACTACACTTATGATAATTAGTGGAAGAGAAAAATAGAAGACTCCATAATTAATAATGACCTCGAAAATTCAAATTATCACAATAAGCATTTTGTAAGAATTGGTGCTAAAGACCAAGTTTTTACTAAAGTAAACTTTAGTCATACCTATTTTGAAAATTGCTATTTTAGAAATATTCAATTCAAATCTTGCGATTTCAATGGGTGTAAATTTATTAACTGCAATTTTCAAGGAAGTTCTTTTATGGGTAGTATTTTTGATTACGCAATTTTTGAAAAAACTTTCATTGATTCAGAAATTTTAGATAATAATTGCCCAAGTTATAATAATTTAACTTAAGTTACGCAAGATTAACTTTTATGTAGTGATATCTGCTTAAATTTACAAAAAACTGTCAATTTTACCAAAATCTAATCAAATTCATGAAAC
>NZ_JAYWCK010000028.1:0-8401 GCF_043780635.1 Flavobacterium sp. | reverse complement strand
TAAACTTCGTCACCCATTTTTATGCCTTCAATATTATCAGATGCAAAGTGAGAACGAATAGAAGTCATGTAAACATCAATTCTATTTCCTTTTCTGACTGCTTTCGCTTCTTTTTCTCCTTTGGTTACAAAAGGATTCTGATTATCCTCTATTTTATAGAATTTCAACTGACCGTTATTTCGAATCAAATCAGCTGGTGCTGCTTGTGCATAATGTGGTTCTCCAATAGTTGGAAAATCTAAAATTAATTGCATTTTATCCCCACTAATATCAAATATTTGTGCAGCTTGGCATAATTCAGGACCTGTTGGTAAATACCTGTCTTTTGTGATTTTATCATAAACAATCATATACTTTCCAAAAGGTTTTCTACTATCGCCACCCGGAATACAAAGGTGTCCTGGAGAATAATAAGTAGCAGCTCTATCTAAAACTTTTAAGGTTTTGATATCCCATTTCACCACTTCAGAAGAAACAAAGAAAGTGGTATAAGCATTTCCTTTACCATCAAATTCAGTATGTAAAGGTCCAAGCCCTGGTTTTTTAACTTCACCATGCAAAGCAGCTTCATATTTAATAACTGGAATTCCCTCATATTCACCATCAAATTGTTTTTTGGCGATAGCATTTTGAATTTTATCAAAACTAAACACTGGTATTAAAGCCGCTAATTTACCACTCCCTACAATGTATTCCCCAGTTGGATCAACGTCACAACCATGAGGAGATTTTGGACAAGGAATCATATAGCAAATATCTTTCAACTCTTTCGAATCAAGAACTAAAACTGAAGTTCTCATTTCGGATTTTCCAGTATGTGTTTTTTCATCCCAAGTATTATGAGCATATTTTGCCGCTATTTTTTTACCTTTACCTGCTTTGATATATTCTTCGGCTTTTTTCCAGTTAACTGCCATAATAAAATCTTTGTCTTTTTGGGAGGCATTCACTTCAAGCAAAGTATTAGCTTGTTCAGTATTATAACAGGAGAAGAAAAACCAACCGTGAGATTTGCCTTTCCCAGCGTGACTTAAGTCGAAGTTAACACCTGGAGCTTCAATCTGGAAAGCAATATCCATTTGACCTTCCTTACCAACTTTTACAAAACTTAAAAATCCTTTAAAATTTTGTTTGTAAGTGTTGATTGGCACATCACCATTAGCATTATCTGGCGGAACACTAAAACGTGTTCCGGCTACTACATATTCAGTATTTTGAGTAATAAATGGTGAAGAATGGTTTCCGGCACTATTTGGCAACTCAATAATCTCTACAGTTTTAAATGTTTTTAAATCAACACGAGCAATACGAGGTGTATTATTAGCATTGGCAAAAACCCAACGCCCATCCACTTCACCATTAGTTTGAGACATTTCTAAATGGTGTTGATCATCCCAAGGAACAAAACCAGAAGAAGTATTCAACATTGGTTTTGTTTCTTCACTGTATCCATAACCACTTTGAGGATCTGCTGAAAAGATAGGAACGACTCGTAATAATCTTCCACTTGGCAAACCATATACGCTCATTTGTCCACTAAATCCACCAGAAACAAAATTATAAAACTCATCGTATTTTCCTGGTGCCACATACGCTCTTTTCGCAGCATCACCACTCACAACATCTCCTGAATCTTTTGGTTTACAGGAACTAAAAAATGCGGCTACCATGACAATGGCCAAAGTCGCTTTTAAAAATTTATTGTTCATATTATTCTAGTTATTAATTGGTTTTCGGATTGTTTATTTTACTCCGTCATTTTGACGCATAAACTCAAGAAGATTTCTTGCGTCAGCATCATTAAGTGATTGATTTGGCATACGAACCAAACAAATTTCCAATAAAGCTTGTAGTTTTGGATCTTTGTCAATCATAGGATCGGGATTTGTAATGAAGTTCATAATCCATTCTGGTTTTTGTCTGGAAGTTACCCCTTTCCATCCTGGACCTACTAGTTTTTCGTCTGTCAATTTGTGACAAGCAGAACATTTAACAGCCTGGATTTTTTCGCCTTCAGCTGCCATAGCAGGATCTAACTTGTCTCCTAACTCGACAGTTGTAAATTTTCCAATACCTCGGTTTGGGTCATAAGTTGAGACATCCGCAGTTTTTTCAGTTGAAAAGTCATCAGTGGCATTTTCCTTCTTACCGCAAGAAGTAAACATTGCTAGTGCAACAATAAATAAAGATAATTTGTACATAAAATTGATTTTTAAATTTCACTTACAAATTTCCGAATTGGTTTGTTAATGCATTATGATTGTAATCATACTTAAAAAAGTTTTTTTGATCTATTTGTAAATGAGAATATAAACTTTTGTTAAAGACTAAACCTTTGAACCTTGTCTGAGTCTTATATCTATAATTTAAAAAGAACAAAAATGAAAAAATTAATTATTGCAACCTTACTCTTTGTTGGATTAACTGCTTTTGCCCAAGAGGGGAAAGATATGGGGCACAGACAAGATAGAGATGGAATGGAAAAAATGTCTCCAGAACAACGAAACCTATTAATGTTAAAAAAAATGACATTAGAACTTGACCTGAATTCAAAACAACAAGAGCAAGTTAAACAAATCATTGCCGAACAAAGTGCAAAAAGAGATGCTATGAAAGCGGAACGTATGGCAAAGAAACAAGACAATGAAAAACCAACTGCCGACGAACATTTTGCAATGCAAATTAAAATGTTAGATAATCAAATTGCTATGCAAAATAAAATGAAAACCATTTTGTTGCAAGAACAATTTAAAGATTGGAAAAGTATTAGAGAGAATTTCCATGAACGAAATTATGAAAAAAGAGGAGAAAGAAATAGAGAGTAAAAATGAAAACTTCCGGTTAATGCCGGAAGTTTTTTTTATAGAACAAAATTATATTTTTAGAAAGTTTTTGAAACTTTATCGACAGCCTGAATAGTAAAACCCAAGTCTTCATATGAAAGCGCATCAGTTATAAACCAGGTTTCATAAGCTGAAGGTGCAATATAAATTCCTTCATTTAATAACCCGTGAAAGAATTTTTTAAAAGTTTCGTTATCACCTTTTGCAGCACTTTGAAAATCTACCACTGGAGTGGCGGCAAAATGTACTGAAACCATTGATCCAATGCGATTGATTGTAAAATCAACCTTATTCGCTTTTAAAACTTTATCTATTCCAGCTGCTAAATAAGCCGTTTTTTCTTCCAACCTTTTGAAAATCGCTCTGTCTTTATCCAATGCCTGTAACATTGCTAATCCTGCTGCCATTGCTAATGGATTTCCAGATAAAGTTCCTGCTTGATAAACTGGACCAAGTGGTGCCAAATAATTCATTATTTCGTTTCTTGCTGCAAAAGCTCCCACAGGCAAACCTCCTCCAATTACTTTTCCGAAGCAAACGATATCAGCTTTGATGTTGAATAATTCCTGAACTCCACCTGGCGCTAATCTAAAACCAGTCATAACCTCATCAAAAATCAGGAGAATACCATTGTCGGTACACAATTGGCGCAAGCCTTCCAGAAAACCTTTATTTGGAGGAATACAACCCATATTTCCTGCAACTGGCTCTACTATTATGGCGGCAATTTCATTTTTATTAGCTTCAATTAAAGCAGCAACATTTTCTAAATCATTGTATTTTGCCAGCAAAGTATCTTTGGCTGTTCCAACAGTTACTCCAGGACTATTTGGAGAACCAAAAGTAATGGCTCCACTTCCTGCTTGTATTAAAAAGGAATCAGAATGACCGTGATAACAACCGGCAAATTTAATGAATTTGTCTTTTTTTGTAAATCCTCTAGCCAGACGAATCGCACTCATACAAGCTTCGGTTCCTGAATTTACAAATCTGATTTTATCAATATTCGGAACCATTGCAACTGCCAAAGCGGCGATTTGAGTTTCTAACTCTGTTGGCATCCCAAACGAAGTTCCTAGTTTTGCTTTTTCGGTAACGGCATCAACTACGGGTTGAAAAGCATGACCCAGAATCATTGGCCCCCAAGAATTGATATAGTCTATTAATTTATTTCCATCTTCGTCAAATAAATAAGCACCTTTGGCACTTTTGACGAAAATTGGAGTTCCTCCAACGGCTTTGAAGGCACGAACTGGAGAATTTACACCTCCGGGAATTACTTTTTCTGCTTCAGCAAAAAGCTGACTGCTTCTTTGATACAACATATTTTTTATTTTATTATTAGTATTGGTTGCCCTATCGAAATTGCATTATCAAAAAGGTTATTTTGTTTCTTTAAATCTTCGATGGGAATATTATATTTTTTAGAAATAGAGTATAAAGTATCCCCTTTTACGACTACATATCGCTTCGTTTCCAAATGGTTTTTAGTGATTTCACTTTCTATTTCTTTTGTTTTACTTATGCCATCAACATCATATTTATACAACTGAAACCGTTCAATTAATCCAATTAATTTTGTTGGATATTGTGGATCTGTTGCATAACCAGCATCTTTTAATCCTTTGGCCCAAGCCTTATAATCTGTTTGGTTTAATTTAAAAAGAGAGGAATATCGTGACCCAGCCGTTAAAAAAATAGCGTGATCTCGAAAAGAATCAGCTGCATTGTAATATTTTCTAAAACATTCAGCGATTGAATCGTCGTCATATTTTATGCTTTCTCCCAACCAATCTTTGTGACATTTTATGCCAAAATGATTGTTAGCCTGCGTGCTTAAAGGCCCCGTTCCTGCACCAGATTCCAGTATGGCCTGTCCCAAAATAATACTTGCTGGAATTCCGTATTTTTTCATATTGGATTGGGCGACACCTTTATAGGAATCGATGTAAGCCAAAATTATATCATTAGTAACTTTTACCCGAGTTGTGGCTTCAAGAATTTGTGTGTTTGGACTATAATTATGATCTGGTTTAGCAGACAATTTATTCTCAACAGATCCGTTTTTAATAGGTTTTCTATCGCTACTGACCATCGAAGTATTTTGCTTTGAGCCTTTTCTGGTGGTTTGAATTACCGACTTATTCGTATTACAACTTACGAAAAAAAGAACCAACAGTAAGAGTGTATTTATTCTATTCATTAAAATCAATTATTGGTAATTTTTTAGCTTTTAGTTTCAAATTCATTCCTGCAATTCCTTGAATTCCTCCGGTGTGAATGAGTAAAATTTTTGAGTTCTCGGGAAAATAATTCTTTTTAATTAAATCCATAACGCCAAAAACCATCTTTCCCGTATAAATTGGATCCAAAGGAATTTGATTTTCCAGATAAAACTGATTGATAAAAGCGATTAATTCCGGATTCACTTTCCCGTATCCGCCAAAATGATAATCAGTTATTAATTCCCAGTTCTCATTTCGGGCAAATTTACGAATTTCCTCTTTTAAAAAATCACCTTTCAAGGCAGGAAATCCCAAAACTTTTTGGTGTGGCAAAATACTGTTTATAATTCCGCTAATTGTTCCGCCAGTTCCAATAGAACAGCATACAAAATCGAATTCAGCATCTTCATCGGTTAGAATTTCTTGGCATCCTTTGACAGCAAATTCATTAGTTCCGCCTTCTGGAACAAGATAAAAATTGTTGAATTCTTGTTTTAAATCCTCTATAAAATCGACTTCGGTTTTATGGCGATAGTCTTCTCGGCTAACAAATTTGAATATCATTCCGCATTCCTGGGCAAATTTCAAGGTAGGATTAACCAAAATTTTACTTTGTAATTCATCCCCTCTAATAATTCCTATGGTTTTAAATCCTTGTTCTTTTCCAGCATATGCAAGTGCTGCAATATGATTTGAAAAGGCTCCCCCAAAAGTGAGCAGGGTTTCCTGATTTTCTATTTTTGCTTGAAGTAGATTGTATTTTAATTTTCGAAACTTATTACCTGATACAAATGGGTGAATAAGATCTTCACGTCTCATAAAAACGGAAATGTTTTTTGTGTGTGATTGTATTTTTTGTGTAAATATTTCCAGCAAAACAAATAGTATTTTATACAAATATACGACACAAAATGATTGTAATTTTTATTGGGCCTGACTGGGACTATATAGGGAGTATCTAGGGAGTATCGACCTATTAAATCCCCATCAAATATATTTAACAAACTTCCAAAAATACCTTTTTTTTAAATAGCTATGGTATTTTTCATTGGCATAAGCTTCTCTTTCAAAACTTATGTTTCTATAAGCTAAATCCATATTTTTATATTGAATCAACCTCAATATATACTCCAAAAAATACCAAATAAAAAAAGGTATAATAAGCAGTTCCAATTGCTGTCTCAAATGAATTCGTTCGTGATTCATAAAAACTAAATTTTCTTTATCTAATCTATATTTTACAAACACAAACGGAAATACAGTTAGCCCACGATATCCTTTTGGAATTAAATATTTGGTTACAATTAGAAACATTCGCTTTAAAGTCTATAAATTTGTAGTTATGAACGAACAAAGTAATGAAAATAAATTAATTGAGGGAGAAGATTTTTATTATACGCCAGAAGGCTATAAATGCTTTACCGAAAAATACCATCTAAAAAAAGGTTTTTGTTGTAAAAGTGGCTGTCGTCATTGTCCGTATGGATTTGACAAGAAAACGGGAGAAATCAAAAAGTAATCAGCCGGCCTGTCGGCAGACAGGTGTTCAGTCGCAGTTTGAATTAAAATATTAATAAACATAAAATGACTTTCAAAGAACAAATTCAAGAAGGGATTCCAACTATATTGCCGCTTCCAAAACCGTTTGAAGCCAACATCAATCACGCTCCAAAACGAAAAGAAATTCTTTCGGTAGAGGAGAAAAAATTGGCGCTTCGCAATGCGCTTCGCTATTTTGAGCCACAGCATCACGAGGAATTAATCCTGGAATTTGCCGAAGAATTAAAAACCTATGGTCGTATTTATATGTACCGTTTTCGTCCAGATTATAAAATGTTTGCCAGACCTATTGCTGATTATCCCGGAAAATGTGAACAGGCAAAAGCAATTATGCTGATGATACAGAACAATCTGGATTATGCCGTAGCACAACATCCCCACGAGTTAATAACTTATGGTGGGAATGGTGCTGTTTTCCAGAACTGGGCACAGTATCTATTGACAATGCAGTATTTGTCTGAAATGACAGAGGAGCAAACTCTCACGATTTATTCGGGTCACCCAATGGGACTATTCCCTTCCCACAAAGAAGCACCACGAGTTGTTGTAACAAACGGAATGGTAATTCCCAACTATTCAAAACCTGACGATTGGGAAAAAATGAATGCGCTTGGTGTTTCGCAATACGGCCAAATGACCGCCGGAAGCTATATGTATATTGGCCCGCAAGGGATTGTCCACGGAACCACAATCACTGTTTTGAATGGTTTCCGAAAAATAAAAACCAGTCCCGAAGGTGGATTATTTGTCACTTCAGGACTTGGTGGAATGAGCGGAGCACAACCCAAAGCGGGAAACATTGCCGGTTGCATCACGGTTTGTGCGGAAGTAAATCCAAAAATAACACACATTCGACATAGTCAAGGCTGGATAAACGAAGTTATTGAAGATATTAACGAATTGGTGCAACGAGTAACTTTGGCGAAAGCCAATAAAGAAATAGTTTCCATCGCTTATTTAGGAAATGTAGTGGATGTTTGGGAAAAATTTGACCAGGAAAATATTTATATCGATTTGGGTTCAGACCAAACTTCGCTTCACAATCCTTGGGCTGGGGGCTATTATCCCGTAGATATTTCTTTTGAAGATGCCAACGAAATGATGGCCAATAATCCGGATTTATTCAAGGAAAAAGTACAAGAAACACTTCGTCGACATACCAATGCTATTAACAAACACACCGCAAAAGGAACTTATTTCTTTGATTATGGGAATGCGTTTTTGCTTGAAGCATCTCGCGCTGGCGCTGATGTTATGGCCAAAAACGGAATCGATTTCAGGTATCCAAGTTATGTGCAAGATATTATGGGTCCAATGTGTTTTGATTATGGATTTGGTCCTTTCCGTTGGGTTTGTGCCTCAGGAAATCCAGAAGATTTACAAAAAACAGATACCATAGCTTGTGAAGTATTGGAAGAAATTCAGCAAAATTCTCCAGTTGAAATTCAACAACAAATGCAGGACAATATTCATTGGATAAAAGGTGCACAAGAAAATAAATTGGTTGTTGGTTCACAAGCCAGAATTCTATATGCCGATGCCGAAGGAAGAATGAAAATTGCAGAAGCGTTTAACCAGGCTATTGCCAAAGGCGAGATTGGGACTGTAGTTTTAGGTCGCGATCATCACGATGTTTCGGGCACGGATTCACCATATAGGGAGACATCAAACATTTATGATGGTTCCCGTTTTACTGCTGATATGGCAATACAAAACGTGATAGGCGACAGTTTTCGAGGTGCCACTTGGGTGTCCATTCACAATGGCGGAGGC
>NZ_JAYWCK010000027.1:0-44935 GCF_043780635.1 Flavobacterium sp. | reverse complement strand
AAAAGCTTGTTTTTCGACATCCGAAACGGATGATACGACTAAATAAGAGATCTTTTTGTACTTATTTAAAATATTTTGAATGCTTTTTTCGAGCTCTGTTTTCAGAAAAACAAAGGCCTCTAAAAGGGTACTTCCCTCAAATACAGCGGCTTTAATTCTGGTATTACCAACATCAACAGCTAGAATCATAATTTATATTTAACGCTGCGAAGTTACGAATAGATTTTTTTTAATAATTGTTTTGTATAAATTAAAAATCATTCTATATTTGCACCCGCATTAGCGAGGTACCTTAGCTCAGATGGTAGAGCAATGGACTGAAAATCCATGTGTCCCTGGTTCGATCCCTGGAGGTACCACAAAACCCACTCAAACGAGTGGGTTTTTTGTTTTTAATTTGTGTTATTTTTGTCATTTCGACGATAGCAAAATACATCCTCATTACTACCGATAGCGCGGATTTACAATCCGTGCCCACAACCACAACCCACAATCAATTTCAAAACAAATCTAACAAAACAACTTCTAATTCATTCTCTAAACCAGCATAATTTCTTGCAGAACTAAAATAATAATCTTCAGGCAATGCTACTATTTTGTCTTCTACAGGATTGTTATGGATGTAATTTATTTTTTGTTTTATAAACCAATTAGTTTCAACAATTTCAGCATGATAACCTCCTTGCCAAACTTTATATTTCTGCTCTCTTTTTAAATGTTCACATGATTTTTGAAAATAATCCAACATCCATTCTCGACGACTTTCTGTCTCTTCAATAGTAGTTTTGACTATTTGCTTTGAGGTGTGTTTTTTTAAATCTCTCATTACGTCCGATAATATAAAACCGTTTGTTGCCTTGCAAAGCAAATGCAAATGACTTGGCATTAAACAATAAGCATAGATTTCAAGCCCTTTTTTCTCTTGACAATGTTTTAGAGAATTTATAATATTGTATTTCTGACTTAATCTTGTAAAAACATCTATCCAGCCTACCGTTGTAATGGTTATAAAATAAGCTTCTTCTGTTGTTGTAGCCTTGTATTTTGTTGACATAAATTTTTGTTTTTAAAAAACAAAACTACAACCTAAAAAGTTGTAGTTTTTGTGTTGGTTTGCTCTTGTTTGTCGGCACGGATTGCAAATCCGCGCTATCGTTCGTGAGAATATTTTGTTATATCAGAGCGATCGGGTCAAATCAATCTCTTTAAAATTTTTTGGATTTTTAGAAATGATGTTATCTATTATCTTGATAAACGAATTTTTTTCAAGTGAACCAAGCTTATCTAGTATTTTTTCTAATTTCATTTTGTTAAAATTATTGATTATTATCTCTCAAATATAATCTATTTAAAATTCCTACAATTGAGGTTTCCCGTAAACGAGCAATTTTTATTTAATTCTAAAACAAAAAAACGGCAACCCTTTCGGGATGCCGTCTTTCATTATAAATAAAACAGGTTTCAGAATTTATTTTCTTGGAAATAACAAAGCTGCCTGCGCTGCTGCTAATCTTGCAATTGGCACACGGAAAGGAGAGCAACTTACGTAGTTCATCCCAATTTTGTGACAGAAAACAACGCTTTCAGGATCTCCACCGTGTTCACCACAAATACCAACTTTTAGATTTGGTTTTGTTTGACGACCTCTTTCTACCCCAATTTTTATCAACTCGCCTACACCTTCCTGATCAATAGTCTGGAAAGGATCATCTGGAAGAATTCCTAAGTCAAGATATTTTGGAAGGAATCCGCCAATATCATCACGGCTGAAACCAAAACTCATTTGTGTTAAGTCATTTGTTCCAAAACTGAAGAAATCAGCCTCTTCTGCCATACTATTTGCTTTTAAAGCAGCACGAGGAATTTCGATCATTGTTCCATACAAATATGGAATCTTTTTAACCCCTAATTTTTCACATGTTTCTTTGTAAACAGCATCAACGATTTCTCTTTGATGTTTTAATTCATTTTTAGAACAAGTAACAGGAACCATAATTTCAGGCATTGCTTTTTTACCTTCTTGAATCAACTCAGCCGATGCTTCAAAGATAGCTCTAATTTGCATTTCGGTGATTTCAGGATAACTAACTCCTAAACGAACTCCTCTATGTCCTAGCATTGGATTATTTTCGTGCAAAGCCAGAACTCTTCTGTTTAATACACCCATACTAATCCCTAATTCTTTACTTAATTGAATTAATTTTTCTTTATCATGAGGAACAAATTCGTGCAATGGTGGATCGAGCAAACGAATTGTTACTGGAAAACCACTCATAACACCTAATGTTCTTTTAATATCTTTTTTCACATATACGAATAAACCATTCAAAGCAGTTCTTCTTTCTTTTTCGGTTTTACTCACAATCATTTTGCGCAATAAGAAAAGTGGTTGATCACTTCCTTCTCCATAAAACATATGTTCTGTGCGGAAAAGTCCAATTCCTTCGGCTCCAAATTTCGCTCCTTGTTCAGCATCCCCTGGAGTTTCGGCATTGGTACGAACGCCAATCACTTTTGTTTTATCAACTAATTTCATTAGATTTTTGTAGGATTCATTTTTATCTAAATCAACATCTACCAATTCCATACTTCCAAGGTAAACAAGTCCTTTTGTACCATCAAGACTTAACCAATCGCCTTCTTTGATAAAAGTACCATCGTTAGCTCTAAAAGATTTAGTTTCGCTATTAATTTGAATATCATTACAACCAACGATACAACATTTTCCCCAGCCTCTAGCCACTAATGCAGCGTGAGAAGTCATTCCCCCTTTAGTAGTTAGAATAGCTTGAGATTTGTGCATTCCATCGACATCTTCAGGAGAGGTTTCTTCTCTAACTAAGATTACTTTTTCACCACGGCTTGCCCATTCAACAGCATCGTTAGAAGAGAAAACGACACGTCCTATTGCACCACCTGGTCCAGCAGGTAATCCTTTAGCTACTGCTTTGGTGATTTTTTGAATTTCTGGATTTAACATTGGCAATAATAATTCAACTAATTGGTTGGGTCCTACACGCATCACGGCGGTATTGGCATCAATTAATTTGGAATTGTACATATCGCTTGCAATTTTCACAGCGGCAACTCCATTACGTTTCCCGACACGGCATTGCAACATATAAAGAGTTCCCTTTTCGATGGTAAACTCAATATCTTGCATGTCTTTGTAATGATTTTCTAATCTGTTTTGAATTTCAAACAGTTGTTTGTAGGCCACAGGCATTACTTCTTCTAGAGTTGGCAGTAGTCTGCTATGGTCGTTTTTAGATTTGTCATTTACGGGAGCTGGAGTTCTAATACCTGCAACCACATCTTCACCTTGGGCATTGATTAAATATTCTCCATAAAAATAATCTTCTCCATTACCAGGATTTCTTGTAAAAGCAACACCAGTGGCACTCGATTCTCCCATATTTCCGAAAACCATAGCCTGAACATTCACAGCAGTTCCCCATTGGTGAGGAATATTTTCAATGCGACGGTATTCGATAGCGCGTTTTCCCATCCAGCTACTAAACACGCCTCCGATACTTCCCCATAATTGTTCGTTTGGGTCTTCTGGAAATGGCGCGCCTAATACTTTAATAATTGTGGCTTTAAATTCTTTTACCAAAGCTTTTAATTCCGTAACTGTTAAATCTGTATCATTTTGATATCCTTGTTTGTGTTTAACTTTTTCAAGTTTTTCGTCTAATACTTTTCTGATTCCTTTTCCGTCTTTAGGTTCAATTCCTGCAGCTTTTTCCATCACCACATCGGCATACATCATTATTAAACGACGGTAAGCATCATAAGCAAAACGAGCATCACCCGATTGTTTGATCACCCCTTCGATGGTTTGTTCGTTTAATCCAATATTCAAAACGGTATCCATCATTCCTGGCATCGATTTTCTCGCACCAGAACGAACAGAAAGCAATAAAGGATTGTTTACATCACCAAATTTTTTGCCCATTTCTTTTTCTACGGCAGCCAGTGCTATTTCTGTCTGGGCCATTAGTTCAACAGGATATTTCTTTTTATTGTCGTAGTAAGCTGTACATACTTCTGTAGTCAATGTATATCCCGGAGGAACTGGTAACAAAAGATTCGGGTGCCCGGCCATTTCAGCCAAATTGGCTCCTTTGCCTCCCAACAAATTTTTCATAGATTCATTACCGTCTGCTTTTCCGCCACCGAAATAATATACATATTTTGTAGCTTTTTTAACTTGTGCCATATTAATAAATTTTATTTATGATTATTCTATTGTAATTATTTTCCTCTCAAAGATATGGGCAATACATTGTATAAAAAATGATAATTGTCATATTTGATAATTGCCTTTTTTATTGCAAAACCAAGAACTCTAGCGCCTCGATAAAACAACCGTTTTTGCAACAAATTTGTCATCCTATCCATGACTTATTGAAAGCATAAACAGTTAAGTATCTGTTTTTAAAGATTTGAAATAAAATTAAAATACTATACTATTGTTCAGAACGTGTGCATCAATATTTAAGGCATCTCGTTTGCAAGATGTATATTCCCATACTCTATTTTAAGATTTCTGTTTTTTCACTTTTTCCAATTTTTCGCACTAAATTAGTAATGTTTTATCAATAAAATTATGGACTCCATAAAAATACAAAGAAATTTTTATGAAATAAAAATTTATATAATTGCTAATTTACTATATTTATGCAAAATTTATATATATGGAGATTTTATCCTGTCCGAAATGCCAAAATAATCATATCATTAAAAGCGGCATAATTAACAACAAACAAAGGTATTTATGTAAAAAATGTAACTATTTTTTTACCGTCAATAAATTAGGAAAAAAGATCGATGATTATTATGTAACCAAGGCATTGCAACTGTATCTCGAAGGATTGAGTTATAGAGAAATTGAGCGTATTATTGGGGTTTCTCATGTAACAATCAGCAATTGGGTAAGAACCTTTAATATTAAAAAACCTTCACAAGTTAATTACCATCCCACATATAAGATTTTTAACCATCTAGAATTAGTAGAATACTTAAAAAACAAAGAATTATTGTCCGGAGCTGGGATGATAATAACTGAGCTTGGAGACAAATTTATGTTAATAAAATGGGAACGATTCAAGGATTAACTATATTACTTTACATATAAATATATCATTATTTTTTTATCAAATAATAAATTAGAATTTGGCCGTGTTGAAACCAACTATTTTGCTAACCAAATCTTTAAATTTATTATGAAAAAAATTTATGTTATTCTCTTAATAGGAATTGCTTCTATAAAAGGATATTCTCAAACCCCAACGACAACGGCTACAACGACTACAACTCAGGTCATAGCTCCTGTAGCTACACCATTAAAAGAATGGGACGTAAGCCTTTATGGCTTTATAAGAACTGATTATATTTGGGATACTCGAAAATGTGCCCAAGTTAGAGAAGATAACCTAAATCTATATCCTTTAGATGTGGTAGTAGATGCAAACGGTAAGGACATAAACGCCGTTGGACAATCCAATTTTCTATCTATTACTTCAAGATTGGGTGTGAAAGTCAAAGGACCCGATGTTTGGGGTGCAAAAATGAGTGGAACTATTGAAGGCGATTTCTTCGGAAACACTGAAACAGCTACTACAAGTACTATTGGGCTTTTTAGATTAAGACACGCCTATGTAAATATGGACTGGTCTAAAACCTCATTGACAATGGGTCAAACTTGGTATCCTACTTTTATTCCCGAAGTTTTTCCTGGTGTTAGCGATTTTAATACCGGAATTATGTTTAATGTTTTTGGATGGGCTACTCAAGTTAAATTGAAACAAAATTTTACCAAAGAGCTTTCTGCAACGTTCACGGCTTTTAAAGAAAGAGAATTTACGGCTCTTGGCACAACAGGAACTCAAAATTCTGCATCAATTAACTCTGCTTTGCCTTCTTTAAATGCGCAACTTCAATACAAAGGAAAAAATGTGTTTTTAGGCGCAGGATTGGAATACAAATCGATGCAACCTTTGACCGTTAGCGCAACTAATCTTGTAACAAAAGAAAAAGTAACGAGTTCTTCCGTTTTTGGTTATGCTAAATATTCAAATGATAAAGTGATTATTAAAGCTTATGGAATCTCAGGAGGAAATATGAATAATCTAGTAATGCTAGGTGGATTTACAGGAACTACCGCATCAGGGATCCAGTCTTATGACCCTACAAAAACCACTTCTTTTTGGTTTGACATTGCAAGCAACGGAAAATCTATTGCGCCTGGTTTCTTCTTTGGAACCACAAAAAATAATGGCGCCGGTACTGCTGCAACCGCATTGAATTCTATCTATATGAGAGGACTTACCGGATCAAGAGTTGTAGATAATGTATGGAGAATGTCTGGAAGGATTGACTTCAAGAAAAACAAATTCAGGGTTTCTCCAGAATTAGAATACACCGCTGCAACTTGGGGAGATGCAGATTTATTTGGAAAAGCAACCACAAACAAAAAAGACGTAGGGAATCTTAGAACTATGATTTCCTGTGTATATTCATTTTAAACCAACTATTAAAACCAATAATCTATGACTAAAAAATCAACAAAAGGAATTTGGAAAGTGATTTCCGCATCCTCAATGGGCACAATGATTGAATGGTATGACTTCTACATCTTCGGGAGTTTAGCCGTTGTAATTTCAACAAAATTTTTCCCTGCCGATAATCCCACTGCCGCATTTTTGGCAACATTAGCAACTTTTGCAGTAGGATTCGTAGTTCGTCCGTTTGGCGCACTTTTCTTCGGTAGATTAGGAGATTTAATTGGAAGAAAATACACTTTTATGGTCACCTTACTCTTGATGGGTGGTGCCACGTTTTTGATAGGCTGTATTCCTAGCTATGAAACCATTGGATTTATGGCGCCTGTTTTAGTATTGATATTAAGAATGCTTCAAGGTCTTGCACTTGGCGGTGAATATGGCGGAGCCGCAACTTATGTGGCTGAACATGCTCCGGTTGGCGAAAGAGGCTATTGGACTTCATGGATTCAAACTACCGCAACAGTAGGTTTATTTATTTCATTGATGGTAATTTTAGCCACCAGAAATTTATTAACTCCTGAACAATTTGACACTTGGGGATGGAGAGTTCCATTTTGGGTTTCGATTATCATGGTTGCTATTTCATATATGATTAGAAAAAACATGGAAGAATCTCCTGTTTTTGCCAAAGCTAAAAGTGAAGGTACCACTAGTAAAAACCCTTTGAAAGAAAGTTTTGGAAATCGTTACAACTACAAATTTGTATTGTTAGCTTTATTCGGCGCTACGATGGGACAAGGTGTGGTTTGGTACACAGGACAATTCTATGCGATGAGTTTTATGAAAACCGTAATGTCTGTGGATACTTCACAAGTGGATACTTTACTCGGAATTGCATTGATTATGGGAACTCCGTTTTTCATTTTCTTCGGATGGTTGAGCGATAAAGTGGGCAGAAAATATATCATGATGGCGGGTATGCTTATTGCCGTTCTTAGTTACAGACCTATTTACAGAAGCATGTATCAACTTACGGATGTTAAGACTATGAAAGCAGGTGGAAATAATATAGTTTTAGATAGTTGTAAAGTTATTGGTGCAAAAGTAGCCACTATAAAAACGGAAGCGGACAAAAAAGATCCAACTATCATGAAAACAAGAGTTTTTATTGATCTGAAATCGGATTCCTTATTTAAAAGTGGTGCAAAATATCATTTTACTAAAACAGATACTTTGTATTTAGCCAAAGAATTAGCATTTGATGCAAAATTAAATAGTAAAAATGAAACTTGGATAAAATATGATTCAAAAGACAAAGATGGCATAATAGTGCATAACGTAGTCAAAGTCAAAAATGATCTTAAGAAAGACGAAGCTCCTGCAAAAGTTGACACTTTACAAACATTAGCACTGAATCAATTTACTGGTGGTGAATTAAAAAACAAATCGCATATTGATGGCATCAGTGAAAAACCAAATGTAGCTGTAATAAAAAATATTACAAGTGAAACAAGATGGTCATTGATATTTTTAATCTTTATTCAGGTTATATTTGTAACCATGGTTTACGGACCTATCGCTGCTTTCTTAGTAGAAATGTTCCCGGTAAGAATCAGATATACCTCTATGTCGCTTCCTTATCACATTGGAAACGGAATCTTTGGAGGCTTACTTCCTGCTATCTCAACTTATCTGGTAATGAATGGCAAAAATGCCGGAGATGCAGAGTTTTACTTAGAAGGGCTTTGGTATCCAATAATCATTACTTCGGTCTGTCTTGTAGTCGGAATGGTTTACATCAAAAATAAAAATATAAAAATTCACATCTAAAATATATCACATGGATCAGTTAAAAAGAGCTTTAGGAATGATTTGGATTGCATTGGCAATTGCCGCAGCCTATTTTTGCATATTTCAATTTGGAATACCAAAATTCATATCCGGCAAACAAGATGATTTAGTATTTGGAATAATAATCTTATTCATACTTACACCATTAATCGTAATAGGATTAGGAACTTTTGGTTACTATGCCCTTATGGGAGAATACGATGACTCCAAACATTAAAAGTTAAATTAATTAGAAAAATAGGCAATCTCTACATTTTTTTCAGTAGAGATTGTGTATTTTTATTACCAAATGAAAAAGAGACACGAACAAAAGTTGATAATACTTTCAATGCTAATGCTATTAGCGTTGAATCTTCCGCTTTTACTATTGTTTGATAGTTCAAAGCCCCTTTTTGGGTTGCCAATTATCTATATCTACATCTTTTCGGCTTGGTTGTTCTCCATTGCCACTACCTTCTTAATCATAAAAAGATATTATGAGTAGCGTTGGACTTTTAGTGATTTTGGCAGTGTACCTATTTATTCTTTTTTATATTGCTCATTGGGCAGAAAAAAGAAGCCATTCAAAATGGACAAATAATCCCTATATCTATTCGCTTTCCCTAGCTGTTTATTGTACCGCTTGGACTTATTATGGAAGCATCGGAGTTGCAGCAGATTCAGGGTTAAGCTACTTGCCCATCTATTTGGGACCTGTACTAATTATTCCGGTTTGGATGATTATTCTCAAAAAAATTATCCGAATTTCAAGAGTGAATAAAATCTCCAGTATTGCAGATTTTATCTCTTTGCGTTATGGAAACAGCAGATTTCTGGGTGCTTTAGTTACGATGGTATGCATTTTTGGAATTGTTCCTTATATTTCTTTGCAATTAAAATCTATTTCCGATACATTTCATATTGTAACAAAAACACAATCAAGTTCTGATATATTCACTGATACCACCACTTATGTTTGTATTGCCCTGGCATTATTTGCTTCTTACTACGGAACGCGCTATGTGGATGCTTCCGAAAAAAGACGAGGAATTGTTACAGCAGTTGCAATTGAGTCAATACTAAAATTAGTCTTCTTTTTAATTGTTGGCGTTTATGTAACCTACTTTGTTTATAATGGTTTTGGCGATATTTACGATAAGGCTTCAGTTCTTGAGGGTTTTGCCAAGAAAAATTCTGTTGGCGGTCTTACCAATGGAATAAATTGGCTTTTTCTTTGTGTTTTATCCTTGTTTGCCATTTTCCTGCTGCCAAGACAATTTCACACATCAATCGTAGAAAACAATAAAGAATCACATATCAAAACGGCTATGTGGCTTTTTCCATTATATCTCTTATTGTTCAATATTTTTGTATTTCCAATCGCTTGGGGCGGAAACATACTTTTTCAAGGAAAAGGCCTCAATTCAGACACCTATTCGTTATTAATTCCTCAATTTTTCAATAACAATTTCCTGACTGTTTTAGTCTTTCTTGGCGGATTTTCAGCAGCAATATCAATGATTGTAGTTTCCTCTATAGCATTGTCAATTATGTTGAGTAATAACCTGCTGATCCCTTATGGTTTTATAGGTTCGCTCAAAAATATTTCACCTGAAAAAAATAGCAAACGAATTTTAAACAGCAGAAAAATAGGTATATTTTCACTCATTATAATAGCCTATGCCATTTACAGAATTTTTATTTTAGACTATTCCCTAGTTTCCATTGGGTTGGTTTCTTTTGTGGTTATTGCTCAATTAGCACCCTCTTTTTTTGGCGCACTATTTTGGAGAAGAGGCTCAAATATAGGTGCAGTAGTTGGAATAATACTTGGTTTTTTAATTTCAATCTACACGCTTTTAATTCCTTATGCCATAGGAATTACAAAATCGTCGAGTCTATTTATACAAGAAGGTCCTTGGGGAATTGAATTACTAAAACCATTTCAACTTTTTGGATTAGATTATTTACAACCCATTCCACATGCTTTTTTCTGGAGTATGTTTTTCAATACAATGAGTTATTTGGCAGTTTCAGTAAGTTTTAAAGGAAATTATAGAGAACGCAATTATGCCGAAATGTTTGTTGATATCAACAAATACATCTCAAATCACGAAGATGCTTTTGTATGGAAAGGAACTGCTTACATATCTGACATTCAAAAAGTTTTACAGCGTTTTCTTGGCGAAGAAAGAACAAAACGAGCGTTATCAATCTTTAATCTAAAATATAACGTTGACAAAAATGCCACTATGGCCGATTCTCGATTTATCAAGTTTGCAGAGAATTTACTAACCGGACATATTGGTACGGCTTCCGCCAAAATATTAATTTCCAGTGTAATCAAAGAAGATAAAGTTTCGCTGCCCGAAGTATTAAGAATTCTAGAAGAATCTAAAGAAAACATTATAGTAAACAAAAAACTAACCGAAACATCAAATGAATTAAAAAAAATATCTGAACAACTAAAAAACGCTAATCAGGAACTAGTTAATAAAGACATTCAAAAAGATGACTTTCTCGATACCGTAACACACGAATTAAGAACCCCAATTACAGCTATTAGAGCGGCGAGCGAAATCCTTTATGAAGATGATGATATTCCTGATGAATTGAGAAAACAATTTTTACAAAACATTATTTCTGAATCCGACAGACTGAATCGATTGATTGACAAAATCCTGGATTTAGAAAAATTTGAAACCGGGAAACAAAAAATTTATCTTTCTAAAAATAACATTTCCAGAACTATTAGAAAGACATTAGAATCATTGTCACAATTAATCAAAAACAGAACTATTACTATTGATTTTCAAGAAGCAAACAAAGAAATAAAAGCTTTTTATGACGAAGAACGGATTGTTCAGGTAGTTCATAATTTGTTATCCAATGCCATAAAATTTTGTTCGCAAACTGATGGAAAAATCTCGATTAAAATCAAGGAGAACAAGGAAGATATTGAAGTCCAAATTCATAACAATGGGAGAGTAATCAAGGAAGAAGATTTTGAAGCCATTTTTGATAAATTTTATCAATCCCGGAATCAGAATGTAAAAAAACCGATTGGTAGCGGATTGGGATTAGCCATTTGCAAGCAAATAATCGAACACCACAAAGGAAGAATTTGGGCTGAAAATACTGATGGAAAAGGAGTCACATTTATATTCACATTACCCAATTACAATACAACTGAAAACATCCAAAAATGAAAAAGATTTTAATTGTAGATGACGAGCCAAACATTGTAATGTCTCTTGAATATACTTTCAAAAAAAACAATTTTGAAGTATTTATTGCTCGCGACGGTCAGGAAGCTTTGGACATTCTAAAAGATCAGCTTCCTGATATCATCATTCTTGATGTCATGATGCCTATGGTTGATGGTTTTGCAACATTGGAACAAATAAAAAAAGAGGAACGACTAAGGCATTGCAAAGTCATTTTTCTCTCGGCAAAAAACAAAGAAAAAGACATCGAAAAAGGGCTTTCGCTTGGTGCCGATTTGTATGTGGTCAAGCCATTTTCTATTAAAAAATTAGTCGACCAAGTAAATGAATTAATACAATAATTTTAAGCAACAAAAAATGAACTATAAAGATATATATACAAAAAGCATTAATCAACCCATAGAATTCTGGGCTCAACAGGCCGAAGCAATCGAATGGTACAACAAACCCGAAATCATTTTATCGGAAGATGAAAATGGGTATCCACTATGGTATAAAGATGGTGAATTAAACATTTGTTATCTGGCATTAGACAAACATATTCAAGATGGATATGGGGAAGAAACTGCCCTTATTTATGATTCCCCAGTTACTCAAACTGTCAAAAAATACACCTTCATAGAAGTAAAAACCGAAGTGGCAAAACTTGCCGGCGGACTGCAATCTCTAGGTTTAAAAAAAGGAGACCGAGCCATTATTTATATGCCAATGATTCCGCAAGCGGCTTTTGCCATGCTCGCTTGTGCCAGAATTGGAGTTACACATTCTGTAGTTTTTGGTGGTTTTGCACCGCATGAATTAGCCATAAGAATAGACGATTGCAAACCCAGAGTAATAATTACCGCCTCTTCCGGAATAGAAATAGACCGATTAATTGCTTACAAACCATTAGTAGATGAGGCTATTGAATTAGCTTTACATAAACCTAAAAGAGTAGTCGTTTTCAATAGAAAACTTGGAGCCAGAGTTCCATTTAAAAAATATGATGTTGACTATGATGCGTTAATTTATGGTTCCGAAGAAACTGCTTGTGTACCTGTAAACTCAACACATCCATTATACGTTTTATATACCTCGGGAACTACAGGAAAACCAAAAGGAATTGTTCGAGATACCGGGGGTTATGCTGCAGCATTAAAATTTTCGATGCAATATATTTATGGTGCAAAAGAAGATGAAGTTTTTTGGGCCGCCTCTGATGTGGGTTGGGTCGTTGGTCATAGTTATATCGTTTACGGACCATTAATCAACCGAAACGCCACAATTATTTTCGAAGGAAAACCAATTAAAACACCTGATGCAAGTACCTTTTGGAGAATAATTGACGATCATAAAGTAAATATAATGTTTACTGCACCAACGGCAATTCGAGCCATAAAAAAAGAAGACCCTGATGGCGAATTTATAAAACAATATGATTTAAGTTCGTTAAAAACTCAATTTTTAGCTGGAGAACGTTGCGATGTAGCCACTCTAGAATGGTATTTAGAAAATATTCCCGTGCCGGCAATTGACCACTGGTGGCAGACCGAATCAGGCTGGCCAATGGTTGCTAATATGATTGGCGTTGAAAATGCTGTTATAAAACCAGGTTCTGTGGGGAAGGCAGTTTGCGGATATGATATCAAAATATTTGGTGAAAACGGAACAGAGTTAGGTCCAAATGAAGAAGGCTATGTAGTTATCAAATTACCTTTGCCACCGGGAACTTTACTCAATTTATGGAATGATAATCCAAGGTTTCAAGCCGGTTATTTGAACAAATTCCCGGGATATTATTTTTCTGGCGATGGAGGATTTAAAGATGAAGATGACTACATTTACATCACTGGAAGGGTTGATGATGTGATAAATGTTGCAGGACATCGCCTTTCTACTGCTGAAATGGAAGAAATTGTTGCTTCGCATCATTCAGTTGCGGAATGTGCTGTAATTGGGATTAATGACGATTTAAGAGGTCAGATTCCGCTGGCTTTGGTTGTAACTAAGCTTGGAGAAGATATCGAACATTTCCAATTAGAACAGGAAATTGTAAAATTAGTACGTCAGCAAATTGGTGCAGTAGCTTCCTTACGGAACGTAGTAATTGTGGAACGTTTGCCAAAAACACGTTCGGGAAAAACACTCCGAAAACTAATGCGAAGTATAGCTGACGGCGAAAACTTTCAAATTCCTTCCACAATTGATGATGAAACTATTGTTGATGAAATTATTGAAGTTTTAAAAAAATATGGAATAGGTGTATATAATAAAAAATAGGAATCAAAAATAAATTAGAATAGTTATGAGTTACTACAAAATCGAAAATTTAGAACAATACTTCAAGCATTATAATAAATCTGTTCGTGAACCCAGAAAATTTTGGAATAAAATAGCTTCCGAAAACTTCACTTGGTACCAAGAATGCGAAAAAGTGATGGAGTTTGATATGGCTGAGGCAAAGATTGAATGGTTCAAAGGCGCCAAAGTAAACATCGTAAAAAATTGTCTTGACAGGCATCTTGCCAAAAGAGGTGAGAAAACTGCGATCATTTTTGAACCCAATAATCCTAATGAAGAAGCACAAAACATAACGTATAATGATTTATATACGAGAGTTTCTAAAATGGCAAATGTACTGCGTGAACAAGGCATTAAGAAAGGAGATCGTGTTTGTATTTATTTACCAATGATTCCGGAATTGTCAGTTGCTGTTTTGGCTTGTGCCCGAATTGGTGCCATTCACTCCGTTGTTTTTGCGGGATTTTCAGCTTCGGCAGTAGCTACTAGAATCAATGACAGCGATTGTAAAATGGTCATCACTTCAGATGGTGGATTCAGAGGCGAAAAAACTATAGATTTAAAAGGAATTATTGATGAAGCTTTAAAGAGTTGTCCTGGCGTAAAAACCGTTTTGGTTGCTAAAAGAACCAATACTTCCATTGCTATGAAAGAAGGTCGTGACCAATGGTTACAACCGCTAATTGATGAAGCATCAGACAATAGTGTTGCCGAAATAATGGATGCCGAAGATCCTTTGTTCATACTTTACACTTCTGGATCAACCGGAAAACCAAAAGGTATGGTGCATACAACCGCCGGATATATGGTTTACACCGCTTATACTTTTAAGAATGTTTTTAATTATGAAGAAAATGATATTTTCTGGTGTACTGCTGATATTGGCTGGATTACTGGACATTCCTATATTTTATACGGCCCGTTATTGAACGGTGCTACGACAGTAATGTTTGAAGGTGTTCCTTCCTATCCTGATTTTAGCCGTTTTTGGGAAATCATCGAAAAACATAAAGTAACTCAATTTTATACTGCACCAACAGCCATTCGTGCCTTGGCAAAGGAAAACTTGGAATATGTACAAAAATATCCGTTATCCTCTTTGAAAGTTATTGGTTCCGTTGGTGAACCTATCAACGAGGAAGCTTGGCACTGGTATAATGACCACGTTGGCGGAAAACGCTGTCCATTAGTTGACACTTGGTGGCAAACTGAAACCGGAGGCATCTTGATTTCGGCACTTGCCTTTGTGACACCTACAAAACCAACTTATGCTTCCTTGCCATTACCAGGAATTCAACCGGTTCTGATGGATGAAAAACGAAATGAAATTGAAGGCAATCAAGTTACCGGAAGTTTGTGCATTAAGTTTCCTTGGCCGGGAATCGCAAGAACCATCTGGGGTGATCATCAACGGTATAAAGAAACTTATTTCAGTGCTTTTCCAGGAAAATATTTCACCGGAGATGGAGCTTTGCGAGATGAAGTTGGTTATTATAGAATTACGGGTCGTGTTGACGATGTCATCATTGTTTCCGGTCATAATCTGGGAACTGCACCTATTGAAGATGCGATAAACGAACATCCGGCAGTTGCAGAAAGTGCTATTGTAGGTTTCCCTCACGATGTCAAAGGAAATGCTTTGTATGGCTTTGTAATCCTGAAAGAATCCGGAGAATATCGTGACAGAGAGAACTTGACTAAAGAGATCAATCAACATGTTTCTGACCACATTGGACCAATTGCTAAATTAGATAAAATACAGTTTGTTTCTGGTTTGCCAAAAACACGTTCGGGTAAAATTATGCGTCGTATACTTCGCAAAATAGCCGAAGGTGATTTTTCTAATTTTGGAGATACATCTACCTTATTGAATCCGGAAATCGTGGATGAAATTAAAGAAGGAAGGTTGTAAAAATAGTTGAATTTAAATAGTAAAGGCTGTCCGATAAGACAGCCTTTATTTTTTGTACCCCATTCAAGATTTTCTAAAGCAATATCAGCCCCCTTTTAGCCGTCTATAACAGCAGCTTACTCCTACTGAACTTCCTATTTTTTCTATTATACTACTAAATTATTTCTATACTGACTCTATATAAAATTATATAAGTATAGACTCAGTATAGAGTTAGTATAGAGTCAGTATAGAGTCAATACGAAGTTGACAGGACTATGACTGCCACAAGCTATGCTTTACATAGGAATATGACCCGCCTTGGATTGCGGATTTCAAGAATTGTACCGGAAAGGCAAAATGTACCGGACGTGGCCGCAAAAGGGGTATTTAAACAGTAAAGACTGTTCACTTTTCTTTAAAAGGGTTGTGCTGTCGAACTCCATCCCTGAGTTTGGATTGCGTTCAACTTGACAGCAATAAGAGCGCTTTAAAAATAGTCGTTTTAGCACAAAAAAAATCCCTTACTGCATTGCAGTAAGGGATTAAGTGTAAATTTAAAGTTGGTTTATTCTTTTACTAACTTAACAGTAGAAGAACCATTTGCAGTTGAAACTTTTGCAAAATAAACTCCTTTTGAAAGTTCAGTACCATTAACAGTAACTTCTTTTGATGAAGCAGTTTTTGCATAAACTGATTTTCCTAACATATCATATACTTGAACTGAAGTGATATCATCATTTGAAGTGATGTTCCAGCTAGTTTTTGCTGGATTAGGATACACTTTGAAACTTCCTGCGTTAAAGTTTTTAACTGCTAAAGGAGTTCCAAAATTATAAGCTCCTGTTAAAACATTAACCGTTAGATTATAAGTTCCCGCAACTGTAGGTATATTGTTTCCCGTTTTTGTTCCTGCAGGGAATAAATCTCCTCCCCAGTCACCACCAGCCCAAGCATTGTTTAGACGGAATTTTGCTCCACCACCTACAGCAAAATTTGTACATACAAGATTATTAACTGTATAATTTACACCATCAACAGTTGATAATTGATGCGTATCTAGCGGTCCTGGATTTCCAGGATCTCCAGGCCATCCTCCAACTGCTTCACCAACAATAGCATAAGTGATTTTAGTAAAGTTGTATGCTCCTGTTGTTGCATTCAAAGTAACATTGTAAGTTCCTGCGTTTCCTGGAGGTACAGTAATGTTCTGACCGCCACTATTTGTTCCAGTTGGAAAAGCAGGGCTGCCGTATTTTATAGCCCAATCATTACCGCCACGGAATACACAATCTTCAGGAACAATTGGAACATTATTCAAAGTGTAAGTAATACCGTCAGTTGTAGCCATTTGCCAAACATCTATCGGCCCAGGGTTTCCTGGTTGTCCAGGCCATCCTCCAACAGCTGCTCCAACAAGTGCTATACCAGGGAAAGTAGCTATTTTGAAAGTATAAGCTCCACTTGCGATATCTAAAGTAACATCATAATCATGTGCAGCAGATACTGGGATAAATTTTGCTGGATCATCTGCTATTCCGTCAGGAAAAGCAGTTCCGCCAAGTAGTGCTAGGGTTGGCGCACCACCAGGTGTAGTGTTTATTTCAAACTGGGCATTCCCTGCTAGTAAGGGAAGTTTTTTTATCACAAAAGTAGTCGCACTAGTTGCAAACATCGACACACCAGTAGAAGGCGTTGTTGCTGTTCCCAAAATCTTAACAGTTGGATTAGGAGTTCCGGGAGTAAAAACCCAAGAAGTAGTACTTAAAGTAAAAGTAACATTCCAAACTCCTGGAGTAGGTTGGATGTTTGGTCCAAAAGGAACAGAAACACCTGATCCTGTAGGAAAACCTGTTCCTGTCGCTGAACTATACCCAGCTGGGTTGCCGATGCAAGTATCCCAACAACCGTCTCTTCGAAATTTTATATCGGCTCCAATTCCAGAACCTGGTACGGTTTCCTTTATTAGTACATTCGCTAATGTAAAAACATCACCATCTCCCGTGGTTAAATAAACATCCGTAGACCAATCGCTAACACCGGGCCCAATCAAGGAAATACAGTGAGGATAAGGCGACCCTGGTGTACATGTTTGTGATTTACCGCTGAAGCTAAATAAAAACACAGCAATAAATAAATAAAATAATTTTGTTTTCATAATTAATAGTTTTTTTAGATTAATACACCATAAAATTATAAAAAAACAGCACATAAAAAAAGAATGCTTCAAAAAAAAACCAACTACCACGTTTTCGTGTTGATAACATTATATTGTTAACTCATTAAAACTCTGATTTCTTAAGAATTTATGGCAATAGTTGAAAAACAAATAATTACAATAAAAAAGGCTGTCCAAAAAAGACAGCCTTTGCAAATATTTTATTAAATTTTTTTTATTGCTTCAATAACTTCATCACTTTAACTTCGTTGTTTTCGTTCAGTGCTTTTACGAAGTAAATGCCTTTATTCAAATCACCAATGTTAAATTGAGAATCTTTAGATTGATTAGCATTGAAACTTTTCACTAATTGCCCAGTAATAGAATAAATTTCCACTTTTGAAGTAATTGTATTCAGCGTAAAATAATTCGAAGCTGGATTTGGATATAAATAGATTTCACCGTCTACTTCAAATTTATCCGTTCCCAATGCAGAAGGTTTATTGCCATAAATTCTAAATCCCCCTGCTTCAATGGCAATTGTCGCAGTTGGGCTTGTCACATCTATAGTAGAATTATCCATCAAGTTATACCAAGTTCCTGTATTTGGAAAATCTGGAATTACATTTTGTGTATTTACATCAAAATTTGTTAATACCACCACATTTCTTAATTGGGTAGATGGCATCGTATTATCCCAAATGAACAATCTTGGTGTAAAGGTACTTCCCGATTGAATATCAAAACCGCTATTCGCTGTAATGTTAGTATTAAAAATAGGCTCCGTAGTTTTCAGGGTAATCATTTTTGCCCAATCAAAATAGATTTTATTTCTATTTACATCTCCCAACCAATTGCTTACCCATTGTGGTTGTGGTTTTGTATCTAATTTACAATCCCCCGGAGGAACTCCTCCATCATCTTTGTCATCTCTATTTATGCTTCCATTATTACAAGTCCAAATCGATTTTTCCCAACCTAAAGCTCCAAAATGCCAAATCATTTTTGGCCCAGGAACTAGGAGGGAAACTGCGCCAATGGCAGACATTCTTGACAAAGCGGTGTTTAAATTTTTTACGTTATGAGCAGGATTGGAAGAGTTTCCGTAGGTTACATTTTTATACATTAATCGCTCCTCATCATGACTTTCGGCATACCCCATAACTCTTTTTCCAGAAAAACCATGACTGTCATAACCCATTCTTTCGAAGTTGTTTTTTGTATTATTATACCCCATTGATAATTCGTTGTAGGCTTCGGTCATTTTTCCCCACATCATCACTCCTTTGCTTGGTGATTCGGCTATTCTATAATTTGCCCATTGTTGCTCTTCATTATCATTTCCTAAATGTTCAAAAATAACATAATGCGTATCGTCTAAACTCCAAGAATAATCTGCATATTCTCTCAGCACATCCACTCTATCTTGTTGATAAGAGTTTGTACAAGCATCGCCACTAGCACAATTTTGCGTAAATCCTTTGGTTAAATCCCAACGAAAACCATCAATTTTGTATTCTTCAATCCATTGTTTCACCACTCTTTTTACGTAATTTTTAGTGTAAGTAGACTGATGATTGAAATCATTTCCAACACTATAACTATGGGTTGCTGTTACATTGAAATAAGGATTGTCAGTAGCTGGGCCGCCCCACCCGTCTCCATCGGGATCGTTCATCCACATTCTATCCATCGGGTTTCTTCCAAAAGCATGATTCAATGCCACATCCAGAATTACTGCAATTCCATTTTGATGGCATAAATCGATAAACTGTTTTAATTTAGCAGCAGGGCCATACGCTTTGTCTAAGGCCATGTGAAAAGAGGTATTATATCCCCAACTTTCGTTGCCGTCAAATTCCATTACCGGCATTAATTCGATGGCATTGACTTTCAAGTTTTTGAAATAGTCAATTCTGTCAATCAAATTTTGATAACTTCGGTTGGCATCAAAATCTCGAACCAAGACTTCATAAACCACCAAATTATCTTTTTCTGGTTTTACAAAATTAGTTGTTGCAGCGCTCCAAGCATAAGATGTTTGTCCTGTTTGTAAAACGGTAACTTCTCTGTCTTGTCCTACAGGATAAGCGGGAAGATTTGGGTAGTTCCCGGCAGGAATCCAAGGATCTTCGTCTTTATTCAAAACCAAGGTAGAATAAGGATCTGCTGTTTTAACTAAAATTGGAGAACCTACTATAGGCGTCTGATCTACTACCCAATATTGATAGGTATAATTTGTACCAGAAACTAACCCTGTGAGTTCTAACCAAAATTTAGTAGAACCAATTGTAGCATCTTTTTTCATTGCATAATTCGCATCAGGTTGCCAATTATTGAAACTTCCTGCCGCATAAATAAAATCTTTTCCCGGTGCATCTATTACTAATATAGCTTTGGTTGCATCACCAGGATTATAATTTATCCCATCAACTAAACCTATAGGCTTTACTTCTGAAACTGTTATAGGGTTTACAATTACAGAAAACTTTTTTGAAAAAGTGGTTCCTGATTGAGTAATTTGCAAATCATAACTTTTGTTGGTAACTATATTAGAATCTGTATAAGAATAAGAAATGCCATTAAAGGTATTAATGCTTGTTCCGTTTGCCAATAAATTGTAATCGGCATTGCCATTAGTGTTGTTTGCTGAAATACTTATGCTCCCTCCAGAAGCGATAACAGATGAACTGCTAACTGCAGGTGTAACCAATGTAGTTTGAAAATAACCCACATTGAAAAAGAAGTCGCCACAACTTGGCGCCAGTTTTAAGGTTTGCGAACCTGTTGCATTTCTAAAAACCATTCCCATTTTGGTAGCACTAAGTTGTTGCGCCGCATTTAAATTATAATAAACGCTGGGAGTTATGGTTTTACTCCAAGTGCCGTTGCCGTTATTGGTCATCAGACCTACACCATCATCTATTCCCCAATTTCCAACAGTATTAATACCCCAAGCATCAGTTGCTGTTGCACCAGCACCAACTCCAGAATGCAAATATACTTTTACTGGATTCGTCCCCATAGAATTGCACGTTGGACTAACAAACGAGACGGTGATAGTAATTTGATCCGTAACATTGAATGCTGCTGGCGAAATTGTTACTTGTTGCGCATAACCCAAAGAGGTCATCAATAAAAATAGAAAAGTAATTTTTTTCATATCATAAAATTTAAAGATAAAAAGGGCTGTAAAAACAGCCCTTTTTAAAAGATTTTTAATTACTGTTTAACCAGCGTATAGGTATAAGCTCTTGGCGAATTTAAATCTAGAGTGACTGTATAAGTTGAAGGGGTTAATCCTGGTAAATTGATGTCTCCACCATTGTAACTCATTTTTGTTCCGGCGTAATCGACCCCTACTTTTGCAGAGTTAAATGCTCCAAGAATTAAAGTAGTAGCGGTATTTCTGAATTTAAACCCTTTTCCTCCGTTTAAAATAATGGTAAGTTCCCATTTTTTACTCACGTTATTGTAAATCATTTTCCTGTTAACTCCGGTTGGAAAAGGCTTGGCAGTACCAAAAATTCCCCATTCAGTTGTGGTCAATGAATATGTTTTTGGACTTTTGCTAATATCGGCTTTTATCAAATAAAACCCTGCTGTTGTTACATTAATAGCAGCACCATTCAAAACAAGAGCTCCGCTACCATCATCACCATAAAACGGATTTGTTGATTGAAATACTCCTCCTGTTGCAGTGTAAAATTTATAACTTCCTACTTCTAACCACGCATATCCTTCGGTATCACTAGTGTATAAACTCGATGATTTTGTTGTTGGTGCAGTTGCGGGATTATCTCCTACTTTTGTAAAAGCCAATAATAATTGTGCAAAAGGTGTAACTTTCATGCTAACTATATTAGAATATTGTACAAAAGGATTTGCACTTTCACCTAACACTGATTTTACTCTAATGTCTATATCAACAGCAGCATCAGGAACAAATCCATTATCTAAAAGCAATGCATTGATATAACCTTCTTGCCACACTACTTTCAAAGCAGTTGAAGTTGTACTAGCAACAATAGGTTTCGCAAAATTTGTTCCTCCTTTGGCGATTTCAACGGTATATTTTGCTGACACTGTAGTGACCCCGCTATCAGCAGGACCCCAAGTTACTGTCGTTAATAAATTATCTCCGTCTAAAGGTGACAATACAAATGGACCAGTAGGATCCAGAGCATTTAGTTTGAACCCATTTGGTGAGACCTTTGGGTCAATCGTATCTGTGCATGAAGCAAATGAAATAAGCAAAAATGCTAAAGCCGTTATCTTTAAAATATTTTTCATTTTATATATTTATTTAATATCAATACCTGGGAATATTAATACCCTAGGTTTTGTGATAAATTAGAATTTGATCTTAACTCATTTGCAGGAATAGCAAATAAGAGTCTATAGTCAGCCAAAGTAGTTCCAGCTTGAACTCCACCTTTCCATTCCCAATTGTATCCGCTTAAATATTTGCCAAATCGAATCAAATCTTGACGTCTGCAACCTTCCCAGTATAATTCTTTAGCTCTTTCATTTAAAACTAAGTCAGGAGTTACTTCGCCAGCAGTGATTGTGGCAGCATTTACATTAGCTCTTTTTCTTAAATCATTAATATAACCCATTGCGATTGCTTTATCACCAACACCGTTAGCTGCTAATTCAGCATACATTAAGTAAGCATCTCCCATTCTAAATAATGGAAAATCAGTATCAGGGAATGCTGTCGAAGAAGCTTTGGCACCATCTGATCTTACATTAGTAAATTTTGTAAGTTTTTTACCTTGATAAAATGCATCTTGGTTCGTATCAACCGTTGGATTAGTTATAGAAGCTGGATCAGTGTTTCCTGCAACATAAGTAACTCTAGCATCATCAGTCCCTACAGTTTGAGCAAATTCTTTACGAACTCTATACCCTTTCCATCCGGAATCAACTCCTAACAATAATCCAACTGCATTATCGCAAGAGGCATGAACTAAATAAGTCATTCCTCCCCAAGTTTGGGATTTCAAACCATCAGAACATAAAGGGAAAATAATTTCATTTTGTGCACCGTTGGTATTGTTGTCAGCTTTAAATAATTTAGTTCGATCAGCAATAATACTATATCCTGAACTAATTACTTTATTAACCGCTATGAGTGCATCAGCGCTTCGATCTTTATTGGTATATACTTTTGAATTTAGCAATAATTTTGCTTTTAACATCCAGGCAGCAGCTTTATCAGCTCTCCCATATTCATTAGACTTAGGAGCTGCTAAATCCCCATCAATAGCATCTAATTCTTTTAATGCAAAATCAAATATATATTCACGGCTTTGCATTGGTGGTTTAATTCCTAAAACGTCAGCATCTGTCATAAAGGGCAAGTTTCCAAAAATATCAATTCCATGATAATAAGTAAGTGCTCTCAAAAATCGAACTTCAGCTCTAAATTTGATTATTTGATTTTTTAAATCATCACTTACTCCTCTGCTACTTAGTTTTTCCGGAGTAGTTTCTCTTAAAAATTCATTACACAAACCTATCTGAAAAAAGACTCTGGCAAAAAATGCTTCAGTAAAAACATTGTCTTTATCCCATGTATTAAAATTCAAATCTTTAATCGTTTTGTTATCACTTTCACCCCAAGCAATCATAGCTTCGTCAGTTGTTAATTCCTGACATTGCCAATATCCTCTCATGTATTGTGAAAATCCTTCATCTACTGACGAACCTAAATCAGCATCCGTTTTTGGATCTCCAGCAGGTCCCTTTTGTCCAGTTACTACAAAACCTGCATAAATTTTGGCCAAAAACTGTTTATAAGAGTTTGGATTGCCTGCAAAAAATGCTTCACTTATTGACTGATCATCATCTTTAGGAGCTATATTTAAATCATCTAAGCAAGAACTTAATGAAAACAAGATAGATAAAATAAATACCCATTTTAAATTCTTTATTATTAGTAATTTTTTCATTTTAATTTATTTTTTAATATTAAAAATTAGCATTTACACCCAACATATACATTCTTGCTCTAGGGAAGATTGTTCCATCAATTCCATTATTGAAAACCTCAGGATCAATACCTTTATAGTCGGTAATAGTCAATACATTCTGAACACCAGTATACATTCTTAATGAATATTTATCTGTGTTTAATACAGATTTAAAATTATATCCTAAAGTAATGTTATCTAATTTCAAAAAAGTTGCGTCTTTAATGTAATAATCAGATTGTTTAGAAGCTGCTATAAAACTTGTATTGCTGTAATCTACAGGAGAGTTGTTGATAGTCTGATTAAAAGTATCATTAATAGTTCCCAAGAAAGCTCTACTTGCATTAACATCATCATAAACATAATTTCCAAAACTTGCTCTCCAAGCCATAGAATAGTCCCAATTTTTATAAAAAGTTCCATTCAACATCAGCCCCATGGTTACATCGGCCTGTGGTTTATGATAATTATACTGGTCGCTACTGTCTATTTTTCCGTCTCCATTTCTATCTACAAATACACCTTCAATTGGTTTTCCTTCTGGAGTATAAACTTGTTCGTAAACTCTAAATGAAAAAGGAGATAATCCTATTGTATGCGTTTGAATAAATGCGCCTAATCCTACACCCCCCTGAGGGTCATTATCGGTAGCTAAATCGGTAATTTCAATTTTATTATAAGTAAGATTATAATTTATTCCTAAAGTGAAATTATCTTTTTGAAATGCATCAAAATTCAATCCAAAATCAATTCCTCTAGATTCAAGAGACCCTATGTTTGTAGGTCCGTAAACTCCTAAATTTTGAAGTGCTCCCAGTTTTGTATTGGCAAACAAATCATTCGTTTGAGAAAAATAAGCATCTATAGAAGCTTTTAATCTATTGTCAATAAATGCAACATCCAATCCTGCATTATATTTAGCACTTCTTTCCCATTTCAAACTTTCGTTGTATCCGTCAGGCTTAGAAATGAGTACAAATTCATTACCAAATTGATAATAGTTATTATTAGAAGTACTATATTTTTTAATCCAAGCCAATGAACTTCCTAAATTTTGTTGTCCTGTTTCACCATAACTTAATCTAAGTTTTAAATCAGAAAATGTTTTTGAATCCTTAAGGAAACTTTCTTCTTTGATTTTCCAAGCAAAAGCAACTCCCGGGAAATTAGCCCATTTATTAACTGGAGAAACCCTTGTAGAACCATCTCGTCTAAAATTGACTGTCAATAAATATTTATCATTATATCCTAAGTTTAAACGACCGAAAAAGGCTTGCAAATTATTTCCTGGATCCGTATAAACATCTTCATTGGCTTCTTCATTCTGACCTAAACCAAACAAGTTTTTGTTTCCTGAATAATAATTTTGCCAATCAAATTGTTGGTACTCGTAACCAGCCAATAAATCAACATTTAATTTTCCAAATGCTTTGGTATAATTCAATTGAGCATTTAGGTTTTCATTTTTGTTGTGATACCAAGTTTCTGAGTAAGACCCAATTTGTTTGTTTGGCACATTATTGTTAAACCCTGATCTTGAAAGCGGATTTACGGTTACACTTCCGTCTCCATCTTGTTTATCCATACCTGCATTTACAATCGCTCTTAATTCAGGCAAAAAATGAAACTTATAATCAATATTAATATTCCCAAAAAATCTAAACTGATTTCCTACATTTCTTTTCTCATTCAATAAACTTACAGGGTTTGCAGTTCCTTTCGGTAGTCCACCAACCACCCATTCCGTATATCCTGCAAAAATTGAGTTTGGATTATAAACAGATTGTGTAGGGTCATAAGAAATAGCACTTCCTATAGCTCCTTCATCTGCATTTTGTCTAAAAGTATAAGAATAATTTCCAGTGATATTAAATTTTAAATGGTTATCAAAAAAACTAGGATTCAATGCAATAGACGCTGTTGATCTTTTAAAATTAGAAGTTTTTAATATCCCACTATTATCAGTATTTCCTATAGTTAATCTGGAAGGTACCGTTTTGAAAAGATTACCCATTACAGATAAATTAATATCAGAAGTAAGAGAATTACTGAAAATTTCATTCTGCCAATCTGTATTTGATTTCCCTAAAAGGTTTGCTTTTAAAGGTGCTTTTTCATTAATCAGTACTCTATATTCATCCGCAGAATAAACATCTACTTTTTTGGCCAATGTATTTAAGGTAGTAAAAGAGTTGAAAGAAACTTGCAAGTCTTTTTTAGAACCTTTTTTGGTAGTAATAAGGATAACCCCATTAGATCCTCTATTTCCGTAAATTGCAGTTGCCGAAGCATCTTTCAAGATAGAAAAAGATTCAATATCATTCGGATTTATAGCTGATAAACCTCCATCAATTGGCAATCCATCAACAACAATTAATGGATCATTACTGGCAAGCAACGAAGATCCGCCACGAATTCTAATCACAGGATCGTTACCCGGAGTCCCAGAAGATGTAACTACTACACCCGCGGCTCTACCGTTTAACAAACCGTCAACGCTTACAATGGCTCCTTTATTAAAGTCTTTAGCCGTAATTAAAGCAACTGCACCCGTAGCGTCTTTCTTCTTTACAGATCCATAACCTACCTGAACTACAACTTCTTTTAATTCATTAGATTCTTCAGCAAGATTTACAGTCAATGTTTGTTGATTGTTAAAAACAACCGTTTGACTTGTATAACCAATAAAAGAAAAAACGATTTTATCGCCTATATTAACTTTAGGTAATTTGAATTTTCCGTCAAAATCAGTTTGCATTCCATTTGTGGAACCTTGTATTACTATATTTACACCAGGAATTGGCTGATTCGTTTTTGAATCTAAAACCGTACCGCCCAATGTTCCTTGTGCAAGAACGCTAAATGGTAAGAATAGTAATAAAAATAACAACTTATTGTAAATTGTTTTCATACTTTTTGTTTAAATTAATTTGATTTTTGTTTAATTTACCTTTACTTCGAATGTTAAAATTACATTAATTTTTTAGCTTATAACAAATGTAAAAATTAAATAGGTTACGAAAACGTGGTAGTGTTGAAAACTTTCTGTTTTTTGATGAAAAAAGCGGATTAAAATTACCATAATCTATATAATATCTTATCTTTATTACGAAAATGATTTTTATGAAATTTCTATATGAAAAAGAAAATAACACTTAAACAAATTGCCAGAGAGCTAGATGTCTCTATTTCGACCGTTTCTAAATCTTTGAGAAACAGCTTGGAAATTGGAGAAGAAACTAGATTAAAAGTGCAGGCTTTTGCCAAGTTTTATCACTACAAACCCAATAATATTGCGCTTAGTCTAAAAAACAGAAAAACAAAAACCATAGGTCTTATTATTCCTGAAATTGTGCATTATTTCTTTTCGACTGTTATCAACGGAATTGAACAAATAGCCAATGAAAAAGGGTATAGTGTTATTATTTGCTTATCAGATGATTCCTTTGATAAAGAAGTTCTAAATATGGAAATGCTTGCTAATGGCAGTATTGATGGATTTATTATGTCACTCTCTAAAGAAACTCAGCAAAAAGGAGATTTTCATCATATTACAGAAGTAATTAATCAAGGAATGCCTGTAGTTATGTTTGATAGAGTTACCAATGATATCTTATGCGACAAAGTAATTATTAACGATGAATTATCCGCTTACGGAGCAGTTCAAAGTTTGATTGATAAAGGAAGGAAAAAAATTGCCCTCGTAACAACAGTCGATTATGTTAGTGTAGGGAAATTCAGAACTGACGGTTATACCAAGGCATTAAGAGACAATGGCTTGCCTTTTGATGAAAATCTGATTATTAAAATTGAAAATGTTGATAATTGCGAAGTCACAATAGCTAAATTACTCGAAGACAAAGCTTTTGATGCTGTTTTTGCAGTGAATGAATTATTTGCCGTAACCATCATTAAAATTGCCCATAAAATGGGAATAAAAGTTCCCGATGATTTGGCTGTTATCGCTTTTACCGATGGAATTATTTCTAAATATTCGACTCCAACTATTACAACGGTAACCCAAAACGGAATAGAAATGGGAAACACTGCTGCAAAAATTCTCATTGATAGATTAGAATCAGAGGAACATGAATTAGAAGAAGAGGAAGAAGAAATATACAAAACCGTAGTAATTGAAACGCATCTGATAGAAAGAGAATCAACAAATTAGCTACAAAATAATTTATTTATTCACACTATTACGTTGTAGTAACTAGTAATTTTATTTATTATAAATTATAAATATTAAATATTTAAATTCTTTTATATATTTACACAATTCAAAACTTTTACTTTTACTTCGAAAAATAAGTTAAGTTTTGATAAGCAAGGCGCTTATCGTACATTTAAAACAATATACGATAATGAAAAAACCCAAATTAAGTTTTTGGCAAATCTGGAATCTAAGCTTTGGATTCCTGGGAGTACAGATTGGATATTCACTACAAAATGGTAATACCAGCAGAATATTGGAAGCCCTTGGTGCCGATGTTCACAGCATAGGTTATTTTTGGTTGGCAGCACCTCTTGCAGGTTTAATTGTTCAGCCCATCATTGGTCTTTCAAGCGATAAAACATGGACGCGTCTTGGTCGAAGAATTCCATTTATCTTTTTTGGTGCAATTGTTTCGGCTTTGGCGATGTTTTTTATGCCAAATGCGGAATACTTTACCTATCTGTTACCACCATTAATTTTTGGTGCCGTGATGCTTCTTTTAATGGACACTTCATTTAATGTCACCATGCAACCCTTTAGAGCCCTTGTAGGCGATATGGTAAATGATGAACAGAAAAACCTTGGCTATTCCTTGCAAAGTGCCTTAATCAATTTTGGAGCTGTATTTGGTTCCTTATTGCCTTGGATTCTTGCCAAAGCAGGAGTTGCAAATGTCCCTGCTGCTGGTGAGAAAGTAGCGGCGTCAGTAATATGGTCTTTCTATATTGGAGGAGCTATTTTGTTGATAACCGTTCTTTGGACTGCTTTTAGAACCAAAGAATATGCTCCTAAAGAACACGCTCTATACAATGACATTGACTTAGAATCTGCAACTGTAACCGAAAAAACAAGCATTTTGAAATTGATTTCTAACGCTCCAAAAATCTTTTGGCAATTGGGAATTGTACAGTTCTTTTCTTGGTTTGCTTTATTTTTAATGTGGGTATACACCACAAGAGCCATTGCCAATCAGGTATGGGGAGCAGAAGCATTGGATCCAAAATCAATTGGTTTTAACGAAGCCGGAGACTGGACAGGTGTAATGTTTGCTTTTTATAGTGCCGTTGCAGCGCTATTCTCATTACTCATCCCGTCAATTGCAAAATCAATCGGCAGAAAGAAAACCTATAGTTTTTCTCTTTTAATGGGAGGGATTGGATTGGCTTCGATGTATTTTGTACACGACAAAACTATTTTGTTACTTTCGATTTCCGGAGTAGGATTGGCTTGGGCCGCAATATTGGCAATGCCTTATGCTATGCTTTCCGGTTCATTACCTGCAGACAAAATGGGCGTTTACATGGGATTGTTTAATGCAACCATTACCATTCCGCAAATCGCGGCTGGAGTATTAGGCAGTACAATCATTGCTTTGTTTGGAGGTTTTCCAATGGCAATTATTGTAATCGCAGGAGTTTCAATGCTGATTGCCGGACTGGCAGTATTTTTTGTCAAAGAAAATATCTCAACAGCTAAATAAATTATTAAAATTAATGAATACAAAAGCATTTATATTCGACCTTGACGGCGTAATTGTCGATACGGCGAAATACCATTATTTGGCTTGGCTTAAAATTGCCAATCAATTAGGAATCGAATTTACACACGAACATAACGAATTATTAAAAGGTGTGAGTCGCGTTCGCTCACTTGATATTATTTTAGGATTAGGAAGAGTGGAAGCTTCTCAAGAAGACAAAAACAAATGGCTTTTTGAGAAAAACGAAAATTATTTGTCCTATTTAGTCGATATGGACGAAAGCGAAATCCTGCCTGGTGTTATGCCAGTTTTAAAATATTTGAAAGAAAAGAATCAATTAATTGCATTGGGTTCGGCAAGTAAAAACGCCAGACCTATTCTCGAAAAGACGGGAACACTAGAGTATTTTGACGCTATTGTTGACGGAAATGATGTTTCGAATGCAAAACCTGATCCCGAAGTCTTTTTGCTTGCAGCAAAATTATTGAATACAAAACCCGAAGATTCGATAGTTTTTGAAGATTCGGTAGCGGGAATTCAGGCCGCTAATATCGGCGGAATGATGAGCGTAGGAATTGGCGAAGCATCAACATTGCACGAAGCAAAATACATATTTAAAGATTTTACGCATATTGATAAAAGTTTTATCGATGATTTGATTAAAGGATAATAAACGAATAGAAAACAGAAAGAATGAACCAAGATTATATAAAAGCAGACAATTGGTCCATCATTGAAGAGGGATTTGATGTTGAGAGTGTGAAATCGTCCGAAAGTCTTTTCAGCATTGGCAACGGTGCTATGGGACAACGTGCTAATTTTGAAGAAAATTATTCAGGAGAAACTTTCCAAGGAAGTTATATCGCAGGAATTTATTATCCCGATAAAACTAAAGTGGGCTGGTGGAAAAATGGTTATCCAAAATATTTTGCCAAAGTATTAAATGCTCCAAACTGGATAGGAATTGAAATTGAAATCAACGGCGAAAGTCTTGATTTGAATGCTTGTACGGCAGTAAAAAATTTCCGTCGCGAATTGAATATGAAAGAAGGTTGGTACAACCGTTCTTTTGAAGCTACTTTGCAAAACGGAACTGAAGTTGCGGTTAATATTCGTCGTTTCCTTTGTATGGATTTAGATGAAGTTGGCGTTATAAATTACGAAATCACGCCTTTAAACAAGGAAGCGCAAATAGTTTACAAACCTTATATTGATGCAGGTGTAACAAATGAAGATGCAAACTGGGAAGAAAAATTCTGGGAACCTTTGGAAACAAAAGACCACGAAAACGAAGCTTTTGTTACGGCTCAAACTTTCAAAACTCATTTCAAGGTGACGACTTTTATGGAAAACAGCATCCTGGAAAACGGTAAAAAACTAGATATTTTACCTGAACTTGTTTCAGCAACCAAGGATAAAGTTGAATTCACTTATTCTGTTTCCATAGCTAAAGATGCAACATCATCCATTCAAAAAATAGGTGGTTATACGGTTTCCTTAAATCACGAAAACACACTTTCCGGCGCTGAAAAAGTAATCAAAGCTGCTTTGGCAAAAGGATATGACTTATTATTAGCAGAACAAATTACAGCTTGGGCAAAAATTTGGGAAATGTCAGACATTACTATTGATGGTGACGTAAAAGCACAACAAGGTATTCGATTCAATATATTTCAATTGAACCAAACGTATTCCGGTAAAGATTCTCGTTTGAACATTGGTCCAAAAGGGTTCACTGGCGAAAAATACGGCGGTTCCACGTATTGGGACACCGAAGCCTATTGTATTCCGTTTTATATGGCGACCAAAGACCAGCAAGTGGCGAGAAATTTATTGACCTATCGTTTCAATCAATTAGACAAAGCGATTGAAAACGCCCAGAATAATCTTGGTTTTAAAAACGGAGCGGCATTGTATCCAATGGTGACGATGAATGGTGAAGAATGTCATAACGAATGGGAAATCACGCACGAAGAAATCCATAGAAATGGAGCGATTGCTTTTGCAATTTTTAATTACCATCGTTTCACTGGTGATTACTCCTATATTCCTGAAAAAGGTTTGGAAGTATTAATCGGAATTGCCCGTTTTTGGCATCAAAGAGCTAATTTTTCGAAAGATAAAAACCAATACGTAATCTTGGGAGTTACTGGTCCAAACGAATACGAAAACAACGTAAACAATAATTTCTACACTAATTATATTGCAAAATGGTGTATTGATTACACACACGAGCAAATTCAAAAAGTGTCTTTGGAGTATCCATCAGACCACAAACGCATCATCGAAAAAGTAAAATTATCGGATGCTGAATTGCAAGATTGGAAAAAAGTTTCCGGCAATATGTACTTTCCATTTTCCGAAGAATTGGGAATCTATTTGCAACAAGACGGCTTCTTAGATAAAGATTTAATTTTGGTAAAAGATTTGGACAAAAGCCAACGACCAATCAACCAAAAATGGTCTTGGGACAGAGTTTTGCGTTCGCCTTACATCAAACAAGCCGATACTTTACAAGGTTTTTATTTCTTTGAAGATCATTTTACCAAAGAACAATTAGAAAAACATTTCGATTTTTACGAACCCTTTACCGTTCACGAAAGTTCGCTTTCACCTTGTGTACACTCTATTCAAGCTGCAAAATTGGACAAAATGGATATGGCTTACACTTTCTATTTAAGGACTTCCAGATTGGACTTGGATGATTACAACAAAGAAGTGGAAGAAGGCTGTCACATTACGTCAATGGCAGGGACCTGGATGAGTATTGTAGAAGGTTTTGGTGGAATGCGAGTGAAAAACGATGCACTTCATTTTTCTCCAAAAATTCCAAAAGAATGGACAGGTTATTCCTTTAAAATTAATTTCAGAAACCAGATTTTGAAAGTAGTAATCAATCACAAAAAAACTCAATTCTCGCTTGAAGGAACTAATGGTTTGACAGTTTTTGTTAATGGTAATGCTGTTTTGGTTGAACCAAATATTTTAGTAACAGTTTAAAATCCAATTTAATAAGGCATTTAAGTTCATTTAAGTTTTTCTTAAATTACCTTTTTTGCCTTATTTGTTTAAATAAAAATTGTTGGAAAATTTAATTATTTGTCAAATGAAAAAAATAATTTTACTCTTTATTTTTACAACTTCAACTATGTTTGCACAAATCGAAAGAATAGAACCTCCATTTTGGTATGCCGGAATGAACAATCCTGAAGTGCAAATTATGTTTTACGGAAAAAACATTGCACAATTTCAGGTTACTGTTTCCAATCCGATTAAAATTACAGACATAAAAAGAACCGAAAATTCCAATTATCTTTTCGTTACTATTAACACCAAAAATGTTAAGGCATCCGACTGTATTTTCACTTTCAAAGACAGCAATAAAAAAGCATTTACCCAAAATTATTCTCTGAAAAAGAGAAGAGATAACTCGGCACAACGGAAAAGTTACGATGCCTCGGACATGATATATTTATTGATGCCGGACCGTTTCTCAAATGGTAAAAAAAATAATGATTCCAGCGATTCTACTTTAGAAAAATTCAATCGTGATTTACCCGGAGGAAGACACGGTGGAGACATTCAAGGCATCATCAATCATTTAGATTATATTAAGGAACTAGGTGCGACAACTATTTGGAGCACTCCACTTTGCGAGGATAATGACGAAGCATATTCCTATCATACCTATGGACAATCTGACGTTTACAAAATTGATCCTCGTTACGGAACCAATGAAGATTATTTGCGATTATCTTCAGAAATGCACAAAATGAAAATGAAATTGGTGCTGGATTATGTGACGAATCATTGGGGAAAAGAACATTGGATGATAAAAGATCTACCCACTCACGACTGGATTAACCAATTTGAAAATTACACCCAAACCAATCATAAAAGAACCCTTGTTCACGATATCAACGCCTCAAAAATAGATACCAAAATATGTTTCGATGGCTGGTTTGTACCTTCAATGCCCGATTTGAATCAAAGAAATCCTTTGGTTTTGAATTATCTTACCCAAAATGCGATTTGGTGGATTGAATACGCCAATTTGGATGGCTTTAGAGTGGACACTTATAATTATGCAGAACCAAGTGCTATTGCAAAATGGACCAAAGCCATAACCGATGAATACCCGAATTTCAATATCGTTGGGGAAATTTCGATGCGGGATCAAGCCCAACTTTCGTATTGGCAAAAAGACAGCCCAATAGGTAAAATTCAAAATTTCAATTCCTATTTACCCAGTGTAATGGATTTCATTTTATCCGATGATCTTTTGACTATATTTAACGAAGATGGTAATTGGGAAACAGGAATGATACGAGTTTACAACAATTTTGCCAATGACTTTCTTTATCCAAACGTAAACAATTTACTGATTTTTGCCGAAAATCACGACACCCAAAGAGTAAATCACGTTTATAACAACGACATTAGAAAATACAAAATGGCGATGGCATTGTTAGCCACCGTTAGAGGAATCCCACAAACTTATTATGGCTCCGAAATTGGGATGGCAGGAAATAAAGACAAAGGCGATGCCGATGTTCGTCAAGATTTTCCAGGCGGATGGGAAGGCGATACCAATAATGCTTTTACCAAAGAAGGAAGAACACAAGGGCAAAACGAATATTTTGATTTTACCTCCAAGTTATTCAATTGGAGAAAAACAAAATCGGCGGTTCATTTCGGGAAAATGACGCATTATATTCCAGAAAACAATACCTATGTCTATTTCAGATACAATGCTACTGACCCGAGCGTTAGCGAACTGGCGGAGCAAAGCGTGATGGTTCTGTTCAACAATAGCAATGAAACCAAAACTCTTAAAACGAATCGTTTCAAAGAAAACATCGGGAATTATAAAACTGGAAAAGACGTCATAACAGACAAAATAATTGACGTGACTAAAGAAATTACTATGGATGCAAAATCAGTTTTGATATTGGAATTGAAATAATCACAACAAACCCAACAGGTTTTAAAATACAACTATGAAAAAATTATTTTTCTTACTATTTATAACTTCCCTTTCTTTTGCACAAAATGCTAACAGGAAATTCGAAAGTTTCAAAAAAGTCAACAACTCTTTAGAAATAAAAACTTCCGATGGTCAATACATCATCAAAGACTATTCGGATAAAATTGTGGAAACCTCTTTTATTCCAAAAGGAGACCCGAGCGACAGCGAATCGGTGAAGCAAACCTTCAACCCTATTTCAGAAGCAGTCGTTTTAGTTCCAAAAAAAGGAATTGCAAAGATTTCTGAAAAACCAAATTTAATAAAGTTTTCAACTTCTGGAATCGTGGTTTCTATTCAAAAATCTCCTTTTCAAATTTCTTATTTCAACCAACAAAAACTTTTATTTTCTGAAAAAGAAGGTTATTTCAAGCAAAAACATATTCCGTTAGAAAATGTAAAGGGCAACATAAAAGCGGATTCAACCGAAGTAATTCAATTCAACATTTCGCCTGATGAAGTTTTGTATGGTGGCGGTGCTCGTGCTTTGGGAATGAATCGTCGTGGCCATAAATTAGCTTTATATAACAGAGCGCATTATGGATATCAAAGCCATTCAGAGTTAATGAATTTTACTATTCCAATGGTTTTGTCCTCGAAAATGTACGCCGTTCATTTCGATAATTCCGCTATTGGCTATTTGGATTTAGACAGCAAAAAAGACAATACTTTGGCTTATGAGACCATTTCCGGCAGAAAAACATATCAAGTAATTGTGGGTGATTCCTGGACGGATTTGATTTCAAGTTACACCGATTTAACCGGAAGACAACCTTTACCAGCTCGGTGGACTTTGGGCAATTTCTCCAGCCGTTTTGGCTATCACTCTCAGGAAGAAGTCGAGAAAACCATCAAGAAATTCGAAGAAGATAAAATCCCTGTCGATGCAATAATTCTCGATTTGTATTGGTTTGGAAAAACTATTCAAGGAACAATGGGAAATTTGGATTGGGACAAAGACAAATTTCAAAATCCAACGAAAATGATTGCCGATTTAAATACGAAAGGCATAAAAACCGTTCTCATTACTGAACCTTTTGTACTTACAACCTCCAAGAAATGGCAGGAAGCTGTTGATAAAAAAGTAGTGGCAACAGATAAAAATGGAAAGGCATTTACCTATGATTTCTATTTTGGAAACACGGGAATCATCGACATTTTTAAACCCGAAGGAAAAGAATGGTTTTGGAATATTTATAAAAACCTGATTAATCAGGGCGTTGGAGGTCTTTGGGGCGATTTGGGTGAACCAGAAGTATTTCCATCAGAAGCCATAACTGTCGGAGGAAAAGCCGATGAAGTTCATAATGTTTATGGGCACAATTGGGCAAAATTAATTGCTGATGGTTACAAAAAAGACTTTTCAAATCAGCGTCCGTTTATATTAATGCGCGCTGGATATTCAGGTTCGCAACGTTATGGAATGATACCTTGGTCAGGTGATGTAAGTAGAAGTTGGGGCGGATTACAACCACAAACCGAAATTGCATTGCAAATGGGAATGCAAGGAATGGGGTATATGCACTCGGATTTAGGTGGTTTTGCAGGAGATTATTTCGACAATGAATTGTACATTCGTTGGTTGCAATACGGCGTTTTCAATCCTATCTTTCGTCCACACGCACATGAAGATGTTGCTGCAGAACCCGTTTATAAAGACATTGTAACTAAAGCTAAAGCAAAAATTCAAGTGGAATTGCGTTATCAATTAATGCCATATAATTATACTTTGGCATTTGAAAACAATCAAAAAGGAACACCATTAATGCGTCCGTTGTTTTTTGAAGAACCAGAAAACAAAAACCTTTATACAGTTTGCGAAACTTATTTATGGGGAAATGACTTTTTGGTTACACCAATTACAAAACCTGGAGTAACTTCAACTTCTGTATATTTTCCAAAAAACAACAACTGGTTTGATTTCTATTCGGATGCTGAGCAATTAGCAGGAACGACTTCGACAATTGCCGTTGTTGAAGACCATATTCCTGTTTTTGTTCGAGGTGGCGCTTTTATTCCAATGATAAAAACCATCCAGAATACATCGAAATATTCGTTGGAAAGCTTTGATTTGCATTTTTATTTTGATGCGAAAACGAGACAAAGCAAAGGAAAAATATACAATGACGACGGCACAACGGCAAACGCATTTGAAAAGGGAGAATTTGAAATATTGAATTTCAATGGTAATATCAATAACAAAACGGCTGTTATCAAAATGAATTCGGAAATTGGAAAAAACTTTCAATCTTTGGATAAAAATATAAATTTGATTATCCATAATATAAAACCAAATTCAGTGGTCATAAACGGAAAAACCATTGCTTTCAAAACCGTTAAAAACAACATAGAGATTCCAGTTTTTTGGAAAAAAGGAACTGAAGTCGAAATCAAAATTCAATTATAAAATGAAAAAAAACCTTTTATTTTCAATAGCATTACTTTCTATGCTTTTCACAAGTTGTTCCTCAACAAAAACAGCAAAAACAGCATCCAAAACTCCTTTTGTTTGGGAAAATGCCAATGTGTATTTTCTTTTAATTGACAGATTCAACAACGGAGACAAAACGAACGATCAAACTTACAATAGAAATAAAGCAGCGGCAAAATTGCGGGGTTTTGAAGGCGGCGATATTCGAGGTGTGATTCAAAAACTGGATGAAGGCTATTTTGAAAAACTGGGAATAACTGCCCTTTGGATGACACCGGTTGTTGAACAAATTCACGATGGAGTCAATGAAGGAACTGGCTTTACCTATGCTTTTCACGGCTATTGGGCAAGAGATTGGACTACTTTAGATCCTAGTTTTGGAACTAAAAAGGACTTGGCTGAATTGGTACAAAAAGCACACGCAAAAGGGATTCGAGTTTTATTGGATGCTGTTATCAATCATACTGGACCCGTTACCGGTGAAGATCCTGCATATCCGAATGATTGGGTGAGAACGACTCCAAAATGCACTTACAAATCCTATGACACTTATATTAATTGCACTTTGGTTGAGAATCTTCCAGATGTAAAAACAGAAAGCAATGAGGCTGTAGCTTTGCCTCCTTTCTTGATTGAAAAATGGAAAAAAGAAGGTCGTTATGAACAAGAAGTAGCCGAACTAGATGCGTTTTTCGCCAAAACCAGTTATCCTCGTGCGCCAAAATATTATATTATGAAATGGTTATCGGATTACATCACCGATTACGGAATTGATGGCTATCGCGTAGATACAGCGAAACACACATATGAAGATGTTTGGGCAGATTTCAAGAAAGTATGTGATGGCGCATTTGCCGATTTTAAAAAAAACAATCCTAAAAAAATATTGGACAACAATGCCTTTTTCACGGTTGGCGAAGTTTATGGTTACAACATTGGAGCAAAAAAACTATTTGATTTTGGAGACAAAAAAGTAAACTATTTTGAAAATGGTTTTACGGGATTAATCAATTTTGATTTTAGAAATGAGGCCAAGTTGAATTATGAACCTTTGTTTTCAAAATATAACACAATTCTTCAAAATGACTTAAAGGGAAATACGGTAATGAACTACGTTTCTTCTCACGATGACAGCTCTCCGTATGACAAGAAACGTGAAAAAACATTCGAAAGCGGTACAAAATTATTGCTCACCCCAGGAATTTCGCAAGTTTATTATGGGGACGAAAGTGCTCGTACGTTAGACATTCCTGGAACTACAGGAGACGCAACCTTGCGTTCGATGATGAATTGGAACGAAATAAAAACCAATCCCGAAACTCAAAAAGTGCTTTTGCATTGGCAAAAACTGGGTAATTTTAGAAAAAATCATCCAGCTATTGGAGCTGGAATTCACCAAGAAATTTTGGCCAGTCCTTATGTTTTTAGCCGAACTTTCAGTAAAGATAATTATACGGATAACGTAGTTATTGGACTGGATTTACCAAAAGGACAAAAAGAAATTTTGGCGGGAAGCATTTTCAAGGATGGAACAAAATTAAAAGATGCTTATTCCGGAAAAGAAACTGTCGTTATCAATGGAAAAGTTAGTATTGACACTGATTTTGACATAGTATTATTGGAAAAGTTGTAAGTATCCATTTTTTGATTTTTACAAAAAAATAAGGCTGTTCTTTCAAACAGCCTTATTTGTTTAATTCATTAAATCTTATTTTTTAGTAAAATCGCCAGCGTAAATCAAGACAAATTTTTGCAAATCAAAATACTTTTTCATAGCTGCATTTACCTTAGCCGCATCCAAAGCTTTTACTTTATTTTCATAATCAGAGTATTCTTTAAATGACTTATTCTGATCTAAATATTCTCTAAGTTGCCGGGCTAGAAACTCATCTGTTCCAAGAGTTGTCTGACGTTGTTGTAACCAAGATTTTACTACTGCATCGAATTCCTCTTTTGTAAAACCTTTATCCGACGCTTTTTGAATTTCTTCTTTCAAAGCGCTGTCCAATTTATCTTTAAACAATGGATTAAAAAAGGCGTAAACTCCCCAATCTCCATTTTTATCAATTCCATTTCCTGAAACAAAAGATCCCGCACCATAACTCATTCCTTCAGCTTCGCGTAATCGTTTTGGAATTCTGGATGACATAAAAGCTCCTCCTCCTAACAATTCATTTGCAATTTCAACTGCTGGATAATCCGGTTCGTTCATTCCAATATTCAAGTTGACTTTCCCTAAAACAATAGCATTGGTTTTGTCATTAACTTGGATAGTATTATTAAAGGCATTAACTTCAAAATATTGAGTTGGAATCCTAGTATAAGTAAATTTAGTATTCCAGTTATCAAATGTTTCGGTTAAAAAAGTTTTGATAATTTTCTTGTCTAATCCTCCAACAAAAGCAATTTTGCTGCTGTTGCCATTGTAAAAATCATTGTAATATTTTTTTATATCATCCAAAGTAATTGTACTTAATTCAGCTAATTTTTCATCGGAAGTTTGTGAATAGTAGGGGTGTGATTTTGGATACAAAGCGGTTTGCTTTTCGATTGCCTCGCTTACTAATGCCTGAGGTTCACTTTTATTAGCTTCCAACCCACTTTTCATTTCCAATTTCAATTTTTCAAATTCGGAGGCGTCAAATATTGGGTTTCTCAAAATATCTTTAAGAAGTACCAAAGCATTATTTAGATTATTTTTATCCGTGTTTAGACCAATATACAATCCATCAACATTCCCTTGAACATTTATAGTAGTTTTATATTGATCCAACTGATCGTTTATATCTTTTTTAGTTCTTGTTTTTGTGCCTAATTTAAGCATTTGGGCAGTTAAATTCGCAATTAAACTTTTGCCTTCCAGTGACTTTTCGTCGCCCATTCGCAATAAAAACCGGGCGTTAATTTTGTCTCCTTTTGATGGTTTTTCCAGTAATGCATATTGCCCTCCGGAAGCTAATTTCCCCATTTCAGTAGTTTTTAAAATATTGGCAACCGAAGTTTCGAAAGTGGCCTTATTTGCTTCTAAAGTTTTGCCTTTATATCCATTTGTCAAAACTGCAATATCAGGTGTATCGCTTACTTTTACCCGTTCTGCATTATTCTCGGGAACAAATCTTCCCCAAGTTCTATTGCTTTGCAAATAATATTTTTTGGCAACATTTTGAATATCGGCAACTGTTAATTTTTCAACATTATCCCTATCAATAAAGAATAAACGCCAATCTCCGGCAGCAATATCTTCAGTCAATGCAATTGATAAGTCGATTGTTTTATTATAAGTGTTTTCAAATTGTTTTAACAATTCGTTTTTGGCTCTTTTCAAATCATCTTCCGTAAACGACATTTTTGGTACCTCATTCATAGTTTGTAGAAAAGCATCCTGAGCTGTTTTTAAATCTTTATCTTTTGGGATTTCACACGCAAAATAACCTAACCCTGGGTCTTTTAGAGTAATACTATACCCATAAACATTAGTTGCAAATTTCGTTTCTATCAATGCTTTGTACAAAGCGCCAGAAGGATTGTTAGTTAGAATTGAAATCAAAGCGGTGTTTGCGGCATTTTCTTTATCCGAAAAACTGGGAGTGTGATACGCCATTGCCACATACTGCATATCTCCATTTCTTTTTAATTCTATAAATCGTTCCCCATCTTGTGCTGGTTCAACTGTATATGTTGGTTCGATAATTTGTTTAGATTTTGGAATCATAGCAAAATATTTTGCAATCAAATCCAATGTTTTCTTTTCATCAAATTTTCCACCAACAATTAATGTTGCATTATTGGGCTGATAATATTTTTTGTAGAAGTTTTTAAGCGAACTTGCTTTTACTCTTTCGATATCTTCTTTACTTCCAATGGTTGAATTTCCGTAATTATGCCAAAGATAGGCTGAAGAAAATACCCTTTCCCGAAGAATCCCTGATGGGTTATTTTCTCCTATTTCGAACTCATTTCGAACAACAGAAAATTCTTTATCCAGATCTGATTGCAAAATAGCTGAAGTAATCATCCTGTCCGCTTCCATATCCAAAGCCCATGTCAGGTTTTCATCCGTCGCAGGAAGAATTTCATAATAATTTGTTCTGTCATAAAAAGTCGTTCCGTTTGCCTCAGCCCCTTTATCTGCAATTGCTTTTTTTATTTCACTAAACTTAGAGGAACGTTTAAACAACATATGTTCTAATAAATGCGCCATACCGGTTTCTCCATAACCTTCATTTCTTGAACCCACATTATAAACAATATTTACAACAACATTAGATTGTGCTGCATCTGGAATTAAAAGAATTTTAAGCCCGTTTGGCAAAGAATATTCTTTAATACCTTCAACTGATGTAACAAATTTTGGCAGTTGTGCAAAACTTGAACTTACCAACATACCCGTTAACAGGAATGATAAAATGGTTTTTTTCATAAATGTAATTTTAAATTTAAAGAGTTATTTTTTTAAAAATCTTAGGTAAATATCCGACTTTTTTTAAATAGCTATATCTTTTTAAAGAAATAAAAATCATATAAAAGACTTAACTTGAATATTTTGCTTTTTTTTGTATTCAAAAACCCAGCAAATGAAGAAAATTGGACATCGTGGAGCATCAGGTTATGAACCTGAAAACACCTTAATTTCATTTGAAAAAGCAATTGAATTGAAAACTGACGGTATTGAACTCGATGTGCATTTGAGTTCGGATGGTGAATTAATTGTAATACACGATGAGACGATTGACCGAACCACCAACGGAAAAGGTGCAGTTAAAGATTTTACTTTAAAAGAATTAAAAAAATTTCATTCAGGTAAAAATCAAGAAATTCCAACATTGATTGAAGTTTTTGATTTAGTACACCGACGTTGCTTCATCAATATTGAACTCAAAGGAATTGGGACCGCCAAACCAGTAAACGACCTGATAAATCATTACATTTTAGATGAAAAATGGGAGATTAACGATTTTCTTGTATCAAGTTTCGATTGGAATATGCTGGAAGAATTTCATATTTTGAATCCAAAAATTCGAATTGGAGTTTTAACAGAAGAATCTATTGAAGAGGCTTGGGCTTTCGCCAAAAAAGTAAAAGCCTTTTCTATTCATCCCGAATATGCATTATTATCTAAAGAAAATGTAGCTTTGATGCAAGAAAATGGTTTCGAGATCTTACCTTGGACAGTGAACACTGAAGATGCCATTCAAAAAATAAAATCATACAACGTAAACGGAATTATTTCGAATTTTCCAGATAAATTATGAACCAGAATTTCGATATTATAATTGTAGGTGGAGGTGCAGCTGGATTTTTCACTGCAATTAATATTGTGGAGAAAAATCCGAAGCTAAAAATAGCTATTCTCGAACGAGGGAGCGAAGTATTAACAAAAGTCAGAATCTCTGGTGGCGGAAGATGCAACGTGACCCACGCCTGTTTTGAACCAAACGAATTAGTAAAATTTTATCCACGAGGCGAAAAAGAATTACGTGGTCCTTTTCATCAATTTTGCTCTGGCGATACTGTTGAATGGTTCAGCAATCATGGCGTGGAACTCAAAATCGAGGATGACGGTCGTATGTTTCCTGTCTCGAATTCTTCGCAAACCATCATTGATTGTTTTCTAAAAGCAACTCAAAAATTGGGAATTACAGTTTTGACCGGACAAAGCGTACAATCCATTTTCAAAAAAGACAATCTTTGGAAAATTGAAACCCAGAAGGAAAATTACATCACCGAAAAATTAATTCTTGCGACTGGAAGCAATCCTAAAATATGGGAAATGTTACAAACTTTTGGTCACGCGATTGTAAATCCTGTTCCTTCTTTATTTACTTTCAATATTAAAGATCCGAGAATAAAGGAATTGCCAGGAGTTTCAGCAGAAGTAAGTGTAAAAGTAAAAGATACAAAACTAACCTCAACAGGTCCTTTGTTAATAACGCATTGGGGAATGAGTGGCCCTGCGATTTTGAAATTGTCGGCTTGGGGCGCAAGGATATTATTCGAAAAAAATTACCAATTTACTATATTCGTCAATTGGCTCAATGACATTGAAACTGATGATGCCGAAAAAATCCTCAAAGATTTAAAACAGGAAAATGCCAAGAAAGCGGTTTCCAAAAAGTCTCCTTTTGACTTTCCGAATCGACTTTGGGAAAGTCTGGTTCTGACGTCCAATATTCAAGAGGAAACCAAATGGGCTGATTTGACAAAGGTTCAACTACAACATTTGGCGAATCAATTGACTAATTGCTGTTTTCAAGTCAATGGAAAAAGCACTTTCAAGGAAGAATTCGTGACTGCTGGCGGCATTGATTTAAAGGAAATCAACTTCAAAACAATGGAAAGCAAACTGCACGAGAACCTCTTTTTTGCTGGGGAAATCGTAAATATTGATGCTGTCACTGGTGGTTTTAACTTTCAAAATGCATGGACAAGTGGTTTTATTTTGGCAAATTCATTATAACTTATAATCGAAAAAATGAAACATGCATAAATCCAAAATGAATCATGCAGTTTCGTGGCAAATATAAAATATTTAATCAGTATTTAAACAATACTTAAAAAGCCCCTAACTGGGGCTTTTCTCTTTACTTGCGGAGCTGTATTGCTCTAGCATCAACAAATCAGGTTTAAACACATCCTTAACGTCCGCATTAGGTTCAAACGTGCTAAACTCTTTACGCTGCGGCCTCTTAATAACAACACCGTTATTAATATCCGTGAGCGCTTGCTCTAACAGTTTTAGCCCCATCGCTTGCAGTTCATGTTCCCATAGCAGCTTTGCCGCCTTTTTAGGCTCCATGCCGTACATCTTTGGGTCAATAAAGCAAATATCCTGATAAGCGATATCGCCTCTGTCAATCCCTGCGTTGAGCCAAAACACCGTGCCGCCAGTTATTGCGTCACGCATACGAACCGCCCACTCAATGGAAGACCGGCCACGATGCCTGGGTAACAAACTTGGATGGTAACCTATCCAACCAAACTTAGTCTTAAATCGGGTCTTTACGCCAATATAATCAAAAGAGTGCGCAGTTATACCTAAGTCAACATTATCGGGTAACGTGTCCTCTCTGAGCGTGCCACCGGCAACAATAGGAACGTTAAACGTATGCGCCATTTTAGTCATACACTTATCATCAAGCGGAGTACAAACGCCTACAATCTCAACAAACGGCAGCTCATTGCATAACCTGAATACTTCTTGGCCAAAATACTTCTGACCGCTTATAAAAACTCTTAATTTTTTCATTTTCCTAAATATTTAAAACTTTGTACGGCTCTGAAGTGGCCACCGTAGCCGCACCCGGTTATGGTGCCTTTTTTGCCTGTTTTCGTTATACTGGCGTTACTCCTTGATTTATTCGCACCATAAAGAATGGCATTTGTTTGTTTCCAAACGTCAGCATTTCGAAGGTAACCGCACAATTGCGGGTGCGAAGTATGAAAGAACGTGTGGTACTTTCGTTGACATCGGCCGTTACCTTCAAGGTGGTATTGCATAACCTCATTTAAAAAGGCGGTTCCTACACCGGCTCCTTGCCACTCCGGCATAACAACTAAACGTGTGGCTCGGTATGCATTAGCGGTAAACATTGGACAAACGGCAAGGTGTGCCACAAGTTCACCATCGACAACTCCCACAAAATACTCCGCTGCAGGTGGGTGTGCGAGATCTAAATAATAATGCTCTTTAAACAGTTTCCAGTAAGTTCCGATGTGCCTTGGTTCAACAAAGGTGACACGTATGTTTGTGCTATTAGTTTCATATTTGTATTTTTAATAATTTGTGAATTGTGTGACAGTTACGCCGGTTCCGTTTTGGTCTGAAATCATTGTGGCGTTAGTTGATAACCCGGCTATTTTAATAGTTTTACCTGTTCCTGCTCCACCTGTGACTAACGGAACTGCATTT
>NZ_JAYWCK010000026.1:0-19254 GCF_043780635.1 Flavobacterium sp. | reverse complement strand
AACAGCGTAATTGGAAATAATGCAACTGGTGTTTATCAAGATTCGAATCACCCCTATGCTACTATTGATTATGTACTGGCTTTACCAGCTTTTAAAAGTGGTGATATTATTTGGCTTCAGAACGAAAATGGAAATTTTCCGTGGAATTCTAATTTTACAGGCAATAGAAATTTTACTATAAAATCTGACGTTTCAGTTACGTTGAATTTTTCTTCACACGCTCCTGGTTATATAGCTTCTGGATTGAGCGGAGCCGTATCTATTATAAAAATAGACCTACCAGTAGGTACTATTTATAATGAAAGAAGCGGCGGTACAGGTATAGCTTTAAGAGATCCGGATGAAAACGGAAGAATAATGCTAAATATTAATGCGAATTACATCTATTGGAACTGCTCTACAACTGCCGGAGTTCTTACCGGACTTTCCGCAAATAAAGTTTCAACAATAGGAAATTTGTTTAATTTTTCAACAAACGTAGGTCATATATTTGTATCAGAAATAGAATGTTTATCAAATTATACGTCTTTTGCAAATGGATTCAAAGAAATTACTATTGGTAAAATAACAGGTTCGGGAAGTTTTGCTTTTTCAGGTTCAGATGCTATTTGGAATATAGGGGATATTCTTACAACTGGTACGAGCTATATATCTTTTGGAACTGGCAGTAGAAATACAGTTAACTGGATGGATAGTATTATTTCTTCGAGTGGCGGAATTGAATTAGGAAGTTATTACGTAGGAAATACAGTTCATACAGGAACGATAAGAAGTTGTGCCAGGATATATTTTTTATTTGCCGAAAACGCAAATAATAATGTTTATTTTAAAAATTTTACAGCGGACTTAGGTACAGGAACGATAAGAGCTTATGTCAATAATATAAGTTTTGAGAACTGTTCAATAAAGGCGTTAAATTCTCCTATAACTTTTGGTGATTATGGATTAGGTAGTTTAACGATTAAAAACAGTTCGTTTGAAGTTGTGAATGCAGTTCCGTTAGTCACAGGTGGAGCAGGAATAGGTAAAACTATTAAAATAGCCGGGTTATCAACTAACGCCACAATGATTTCAGACCAAAACGGTACTGGTGTCACTGTCACACAATTCACAAATTATTAAAAATACAAATATGAAACTAATAGCACAAACATACGTGTCACCTTTGTTGAACCAAGGCACATTTGCAAACGTGAAAATAGTAGTAGAAAACAGCACGCGAAACTTTGAAAGTTATCGTGCACAAAGAGTAAAATCATTGTTTAATGCCGAGGACGGCTCAAGCTTCAAGACTGAGGCCAACATTGATATTGATGATTTGGATTGGGGTATTGGTTTGATTGTGGGCGCGTCCGGTTCCGGCAAGACCTCGATAGGCAAGCAGTTTTTTGGAGAGAATAAAATTCACGATTTGTATTCGGGTTGGGACTGCTCCAAGCCTATTATTGACTGCATTTTACCGGATGGCGATTTCAACACGGCCACCGGAGCATTGGCCGCCGTGGGTCTTGGTGATGTGCCTAGTTGGCTGCGGCCATTTAACGCATTATCGAATGGCCAACAGTTTAGAGCGGGATTGGCGCGGTTAGTTACCGAAGCACCAAAGGAGGCTGTTGTTGACGAATTCACAAGCGTAGTGGATAGACAGATTGCCAAAATTGGTGCATTAGCTTTCGCCAAGAACTGGCGGAGAAATAAGGGTAAGAAAGTAGTTTTGTTATCGTGCCACTATGATATTATTGAATGGTTGCAACCGGACTGGGTATATGATGTAAATACCAAAGTATTAAAAAAAAAATTGAAATCGGGAAACGGCCAGACATCAAGCTTGAAGTTTGGAAGGTCAACGGAACTTACTGGAAACTGTTTAAAGAGCATTATTATTTAGATCTTCCACATCCACCCGCAGCCGAGTATTTTGTTGGCGTTGTCGATGGGGAACTTGTGGCGCACGTTGCAGTTTGTCCAATGTTTACTGCTAATGCATATCGAGCAACGCGCTTGGTTGTTATGCCGGAGTGGCAAGGTGCCGGTGTTGGAACCGCATTTTTAAATGAGGTTATGCAATACCACCTCGAGGGTAACGGCCGTTGTCAAAGAAAGTATCACACGTTCTTCCATACTTCGCACCCACAGTTATGCGGCTATTTACGAAATACCGCCGTTTGGAAACAAACTAATGCTATTCTTTACGGCGCGAATAAATCAAGGAGTAACGCCAGTATCACAAAAACAGGCAAAAAAGGAGGTATTACCGGTTGTGGCTATGGCGGCCACTTTCGAGCAGTTCAAAGTTTTAAATATTTAGGAAAATGAAGAAATTAAGAGTTTTTATAAGCGGCACAAAGTATTTTGGGCAAGAAGTGTTTAGGCTGTGCAATAGTTTGGAGTTTGTTGAGATTGTGGGCGTTTGCACTCCGCTTGGCGATAGGCATATGATGAAAATGGCGCAGCTGTTCGATGTTCCCGTTGTACCCGGTGGCACGTTAAAGGAGGACACATTGCCTGATAATACTGATTTGGGTATAACTGCGCACTCGTTTGATTATATTGGCACAAAGACGCGATATAAGGCTAATATTGGATGGATAGGTTATCATCCAAGCTTGTTGCCCCGGCATCGTGGCCGGTCTTCTATTGAGTGGGCGGTAAGAATGCGTGATGCTATAACAGGAGGTACGGTGTTTTGGCTTAACGCAGGCATTGACCGTGGCGATATTGCGTATCAGGACATTTGCTTTATTGATCCAAAGATGTACGGCATGGAGCCAAAAAAGGCGGCAAAACTGCTTTGGGAACATGAACTACAGGCGATGGGATTAAAACTGTTAGAGCAAGCGCTCACGGATATCAGTAACGGTATTGTTATCAAGAGGCCACAGCGTAAAGAGTTTAGCACCTTTGAACCTAATTCAGACGTTAAGGATGTGTTTAAACCTGATTTGTTGATGCTAGAGCAATACAGCTCCGCAAGTAAATAGAAAAGCCCCATTTAGGGGCTTTTTAAGTATTGTTTAAATGCTGATTAAATATTTTATATTTGCCACGAAACTGCATGATTCATTTTGGATTTATGCATGTTTCATTTTTTCGATTATAAATAATAATAATATTTTATTAAAAATAAGCTCTCAATTGAACACTTCCCGTGTGAATTGTTTGGCTACTTTCACTTTTTCTTCCTTGGTAATTAAAATTAATATCTAAAAAATTGGTTAGGTTTTTTTGTAAAAGCAATCTCCAAGTAAGGTTTTGTCCGGTTTGTAATCCTTCAAGCATTTGAAATCCAACAGAGGAAAATTCATTTCCAATGAATTTATTTTGATAAAACGAAACTTCTCCATTCATTGTAAAATTCTTTTTACCCGCATAAGTAAAAGACGTTCCAAACCTGTTTTGCATCAAAGTTTCCAAGTTTACAATTTGATTTTTCTTGTTTTGAATCTCATAAAATAAATCCCAACTCGTGCTTTTTGAAAACAAATAACTAATTTTTGGAGCCAATTGATAGCCTTTTATGTCATAATTTTTTTCAGGAAAATTTTCTGACGCAATAGACGTTTGAATTGTTTTGGCAAAAAAACCGAACAACCAACTTTTCTTATATAAGTGAGAATATTGCAATTGATTCGAACTGTTTTTTGCTTCTTGTGAGCCAATCGAAAGTAGATTTTTCGTCTCATTTTGGATATATGAATAAGTAACGGAATGGCTTTGTTTACCTCGATTAAAGAATAAACTATTTCTGAAACTGGAGTTCAATCCCAACACATTTTCAGTAGAATTGTTAAAAGGATTTAGGTCAAAATTATCGCCTTTATTTTCGATTTTTCTATCTATTAGAAAAGATGTTTGGTTGTAAAAATAGGAAAGCATTTTTTTAAATCCATTCTCGTTTTGCCATTGATTAGGATTTAAAACAATGGATTGGGAGAATTTATTTTGGTGCGTTTTGATGTAAATTCGGTTGGGCAAATAGATTCTGATGTATTTTGCTTGGTCGATAAAAGGAGCGACTTCAAATTCTTCAAATTCTTGAATTCCATTGCTATTGTAATCGTTCCAGGTGTAAACTCCTTGTCCTGCGGGAACTTCAAGATAGGTGAATTCCTGTTGTGGAATGGAACCGGAATTGGTTTCAAAAACGGTCGTAGATTGAATTAATTGATTGAAAAAGCGGTCGTTATAAACCATTCTAGAATTCAGTGAAGGCTCATTTATCTTGGCTGCATCGACAAAATTCAGAACTCTGTAATTCACAAAAAGGGATAAATCGCTTTTGTTGGTCTGAATCAATTTTGATCTTAAGGCAAAGGTTTGGGAGTTGTTTACGCGTTGAATCATTCCGTTTTGCAAACTATCATTTGTTCTTTTAAAATAACCCAATTCCACGAAAACCTTTGTGCTGTCGCCACGTCCGGCAAAAAATCCATATTCTAAAAAACGTTGGCTTAAAGCCGAAAATTGATTGGTTGATTTATTTTTTTCTTGGTTGTCTTCCAATTTTAGACTGGTGCCAATCCAGTTTTTCTTGAAATGATATTTGACTAGCGATAGGTTCCTCAAGAATTTTGAACTTGATGCTGTGGCGTCGCTATTCAGAAAACTTCCCTGACTTTGAATTTTCCAGTCTTTCAAGGTAAATAAAGCATTCAAAATGTGACGATTTCCAGAAAAACTTTCGGAGAAATCTAGTTTTTCAAATTGGTAAACCAAGTTTCCTTTTTCGGGCAAGGCCATAAGCAATCCTGAAACCAAATAACTTTGATTGCCAATTGTGGTTATTCCCAGATTCCAATCTCTGCCAAATTCAACATTGTATAGTCTTTCAACAGTTCTGAAGTCTTTCTGTACATACTGATAATTGGCAAATGCATCTACGTTCCATTTTTTTGAAAAAAGGCGTTGTCGTGCATTTATTTTTGTCGCTAAACCGTGATTATTGGAATCATCCATTGAAGAAAACAGGTTTTTATCGTTGTTGCTCAACCCAATTTCAAAATCGACTGCGGTTTTGTCTGATGGCGTGTATTTACCTAAAAAGGTGGCCACCTGAATTTTTATGGGCGCCACTAATTGGATAATAGGTTCATAATTTCCTTGGGGAATTGCACTTATTGGCTCAATATATTCATAGATTCTACCAATTGTGGCAGTATTTTTCAAAATATAATTTCCTTTATTGGTTCCAACCAAACTGAACCTAACATTATATAACACATCTTGTGGATTATTCGAATATTCGAAAACTTCTACTGCGTTTACCAAAGTTTTTTTGTATAATATTTTGTTGTCAGAATAGGAATCTAAGTAAGCCGAAGGCGCGACCATTAAATCACTATTGTCTCCGGCATCAGCTAAAATTTGGACTTGCTCTGTTGAAAGACTTTGCTGTAAAGGTTGATTTTTTAAATCACTTTCGGAATACAAATAACCACCAAAACTCCACTTTTTGCTTTCATGAGAACCGCCCGCATAAGTAACAAATCGGGTGTAATTTTGTTCAGAATATTGATATTCTATGGTGATTCTCATTTCTGAAGTTATGGTAAAAAGCGGTGTAAAAATGATTTCTCCCGCATTGTAATCTATGGTGTAATCGTTGTTTTCTCCTCGTTTCAGAAGAATTCCATTCACATAAACCCGCTCTGAACCTGAAATGACCAGGATGTATAATTCTCCATTTTGTCCAATTAATTTATATGGACCTTGATTTCCTTCCTGACCTACGAAATTACTTTTGGCATATTGTCCTCTTACCAATGCCGCCGAAGCAAAAACATTAGTTTTATTTTCTTCTGTTCCAAAGTCAAAATTGGCGGTCAATCCTTGCGCTTTTTTGTTGAAATTCAGGAATTGGGTTTTATGATTTTCAAGGAAAACATCTCCAGCGCGAATGTTCCATTTGTCGCTAAAGAGCTCCATAAAAACATTATCAAATTGATCTAGTTTTTGGGAGTAACCACCATCTTGCAGCGGAATGTTGTTGTCTTGTAAAGAAGCCCGTAAACTTACTTTTTCGGATAGTTTTCCGGTGATTTGCAAATCCAGATTCGAGTTTAAAACTGTATTTTGATTATTGCCAATGGTGACTCCACGGGTGATACTTCCCGAAGTATTAAGGCCATAGAATGGAATATTTTTTTTTGGTTGAATGGATTCAACTGCATACAAACTTCCAGAAGCAGCTTCGTTGCTCACTACTTTGCTGGAGTCATAAATACTGTATTCTTTGGTTAAAACTTCTGGAAGTTTAAGATAATGAACTGTTATAGAATCTGAATTTCGAGGAAAACTTTCTTTTAAAATTAAGATTCCATTTCCGAAATTTATTTTGTAGAAACTGCTGTCGATGGGTTTTTCTTTGGCGTCAAGCAATTTGAAAAAACTTGGGTTGAGACTTTCGTTTTCAAGGTGAATGGTATCACGAGAAACTTGAATTTTTTTGATTTTGTAGGACGAGTTGATTTCCTGCGCCTGTAGCCCAGAAAAACATATCATTACTAACAAAAACAATACTTTTTTCAGCATAAAGAATATAACTCGAAAGTATCAAAAGTAGTATTTATAATTGGGAAATTGTAATGCTGAAATTTTGATATTGTAATCGATTAATAAAAAAACCGCAGACCCACAAATTTTAAAATCTGTCAATCTGCGGTTAAATTATTTTAATATTCAGACTAACCTTCTATAGTCACGATCTGCATTGTTTCACGGCTCACTTGTTTCAATAAAACCGTTTTGTTGTGTTCTACTGTTTGTGCAGCTTTATCATTAAAATGTCTAATAGTATAAAGAGTCACATTTTCGTTATAATCTACTTTGAATTTCTTTGCCAAAATTGGGTTCAAATCTTTAAAATTTCCAAATTTGTCCTCCACACATACTGAAAAACTGATGGCAGAATTCTGGATTAGATTTACTTTTAGTTTAAATTGGTGAAACAAAGCAAATATTTCGCTTATGTTTTCTTCCATAATAAAAGAGAAATCTATGGAGGAAAGCGAAATCAAAAGTTGGTTTCTTTTTACAATAAAACTTGGAATTTGCCATTCTGAATCAGAACCTTTGGATACGCAGGTTCCTGGCAACATTGGGTTTATAAATGATTTTACATACAAAGGAATTTCCTTTTTTTGTAGCGGTTGCAAGGTTTTTGGGTGAATAACGGTTGCGCCATAAAATGCCATTTCAATCGCTTCACGATAAGAGATATGACTGAGCAAACTCGCATTTTCAAAATATCTTGGATCGGCATTCATCACTCCGGGAACGTCTTTCCAGATGGTCACACTTTCGGCATTGAGGCAATAAGCAAAAATTCCAGCAGTATAATCGGACCCTTCACGACCTAGGGTTGTAGTGAAATTATTTTCATCTGAACCCAAAAATCCTTGGGTAATGTTTAACATTTTTCGCTTTACGTTTTTCGCGATATTTTTTTGGGTTAAATCCCAATCTACTTCTGCATCTCTATAATTCGAATTGGTCTTTATGAAGTTTCTAACATCAAGCCATTGCGTTTTTATGCCTTTATAGTTCATAAAATGACTTAAAATCGTAGTCGAAATTAATTCGCCATAACTTACGATTTGGTCGTAAACAAAATTATAATTTGGTGATTTATTGTGCGCCAAGAAATATTCCAAATCCGAAAATTGGGTGTTTACTGCTGCAAAAACATCATTTTTGTCATCTTCGAATAAATCCAACAGAATTTGGTTGTGGTATTTTTTTACTTCTTGTACCGATGAATTCAATTCTTCCGATTTCTCGAAATAGTTTTTTATCACTTCTTCTAGAGCATTAGTCGTTTTTCCCATTGCAGAAACTACCAACAATACATCTTCGTAACCCACTTTTTGTAAAACGTCATATACGTTTTTAATTCCTTCGGCGTCTTTAACGGAAGCGCCACCAAATTTGAATACTCTCATATTATTTTAACAAAAAAAATTGTAATTTTATTTTAATCTGTTGTCTATAAAATAGTTAATCCCATCTTCATCCATTTGCGTCAAATACCAATCTTTGAGAACTTTTGCACCGGACTTCTCATAGAAATCAATTGCTGCCGTATTCCAGTCTAGTACGTGCCAGTCAATTCTTCTTACATTGTCGAGCTTTCCTTGTTTTATGATTTCAGAATACAAGGCATAACCTAATCCTGTACCACGCATTTTATCTTTGACAACTAAATCTTCAAGATGAATTATTTTTCCTTTCCAAGTGGAATAACGGTAATAATACAAAGCAATCCCCACAATTTCACCTTCTACTTCAGCAACAAAAACGTGAAATAGCGGAACTGGACCAAAACCATCCTGAATTAGATCATCTACTGTCACTAAAACAGCGCTGGGCTCTTTCTCAAAATCGGCCAATTCTTGAATAAGACCTAAAACGGCTTCCATATCTTCGGGATTTCCTTTTCTAATAGTCATAATATTTTATTTATAATTGTTTTTTGGCTTGGAAAAATATGCTTTTATTCGAAAAATTCATACTTTAAATGGCAAATATACAATTATGATAATCGAACTAAATAAAATTATATCATTTTCACAAAAAAACCGATATTTGTGACTTCAAAACAACTACAACGATTTCGTAATGGAAGTACGCAACAAAACATTAGGAGAATATATTATCGAAAACCAAACCGCCTTTCAATATTCTTCAGGCGAATTGTCCAGAATTATCAACTCGATTCGATTAGCGGCCAAAGTGGTCAACTACAAAGTGAACAAAGCTGGATTAGTTGATATAGTTGGCACCGCTGGAGCACAAAATATTCAAGGTGAAGATCAACAAAAATTGGACGTTTATGCCAATGAAGTTTTTATTCAAACCTTGATTAATCGCGAGATTGTTTGTGGGATTGCCTCCGAAGAAAATGATGATTTTATAACCGTTCAGGGGTCTGACAATAGCCATAACAATAAATATGTTGTTTTAATGGATCCGCTGGATGGCTCTTCAAATATTGACGTGAATGTTTCTGTAGGAACCATTTTTTCGGTTTATAGAAGGATAACCCCAGTAGGAACTCCGGTAACTTTAGAAGATTTCTTGCAACCCGGAATCAATCAGGTTGCTGCCGGATATGTTATTTACGGCACATCAACTATGCTGGTTTATACCACAGGATGTGGCGTAAACGGATTTACATTGAACCCGGCCATTGGAACATTTTATTTGTCGCATCCCAATATGCAATTCCCTAAAGACGGAAATATTTACTCCATCAACGAAGGAAATTATGTCCATTTTCCGCAAGGCGTGAAAGATTATATAAAGTACTGCCAGCTAGAAGAGGAAGAAAGACCATATACTTCAAGATACATTGGAAGTTTAGTTTCTGACATTCACAGAAATATGATAAAAGGCGGAATTTATTTGTATCCAACCAGTTCAAAAGCTTCAAAAGGTAAATTGCGATTGCTTTACGAATGCAATCCAATGGCTTTTATCGTGGAGCAAGCCGGAGGAAAAGCATCGGATGGGTTTTCTAGAATAATGGAAATACAACCAACAGAATTACACGAAAGAGCTCCATTCTTTTGTGGTAGTAATAACATGGTTGAAAAAGCGGAAGATTTTATGCGATTAGCCAAGTTAAGCAAATATTAAAGACAAAAAGCTCCCAAATTTGGGAGCTTTTTTTTATCTATTCATATTTTGCATTTCGTAAATAAAAGTGTCTAAATCTACTTTTTTATCTATTAATGCTAGTGCTTTATTGACAATATAATTGACATTGCTTGTAGTAAATCCAAGCGCTACAGCAAATTTTTTCAATAAGACTTCTTGTTTATCGCCCAAATGATGATCATGGTGAACCACTCTGGCAATATTGTATAAACTCTCCAATCTTTCTATGTGTAAATAGGGCGGATTAAGTTCATATTTCAATGGGTTCTCTAAGATTTCTTCATATTCTTCATTCGAGAGTTCTAGTTTTATGGCTAACTTGTCTAAAAAATTCTTTTCATCAGGATCAAATATTCCGTCTGCATACAAGACCCGAACCACAGCAGCAAAACGACCTTTCATCCTGCGTTTAAATTCATTATCAAATAATTCTGCTATTGACATAATTTTTGAGTTTTTAAATTGTTATATAAAGATAACACTAATTTCTTTTTTAACGAATATCAAACTGCAATATTTTCTCTTATTTTCCTACATTTAAATTAAAAAAATAAAACAAGATATCCTTTTAACAGTATCGCTTCAAACTAATTTCAAAATTAATTGTAAGTTTGACAACCCCTAATCTTTAAAACTATTTATAATGTCTGAATTTTGGATTTATTTTGAAAAAGGGTTGAGGCACATCCTCGATCAATTTGCTTACGATCACATCTTATTTTTAATTGCATTGACGGTTCCGTATGCATTTAAGGATTGGAAAAGATTATTGCTTTTGGTTACCATCTTTACTGTTGGAAATACATTGGCATTGCTATTGTCTGTTTTTGGAGTAATAATATTAAAAGGCAATTTGGTTGATTTTTTAATTCCGATAACCATTCTCATCGTGGCTTTTTTCAATCTTTTTACTGCTGGAAAATCATCAAAACAAGAAAGCATCAGCATTATTGGTTTTGTCACTTTGTTTTTTGGAATTATCCACGGATTGAGTTATGCGGCTTATTTCAAAACGTTATTAGGAGGCTCTCCACAGTCGAAATTATTGCCTTTGTCTGAGTTTTCATTAGGAATAGAAACTTCTCAAATAATTGTTGTTTTAATTGTGTTAATACTTTCGTATATTGTACAAACCTTCTTCCGGTTTTCAAAACGCGATTGGACATTAGTGATGTCGTCTTTTGTGATTGGAGTTGTTTTACCAATGATTATCTCTAGCGAAATTTGGAATAGATAAATAGAACATGGAAAAGAAAAAATTAAATAAATACGACAAAGCTTATCTTCGAATTGCCAAAGAATGGAGTCTTTTGTCCTATTGTAAACGCAAACAAGTGGGCGCCATAATTGTTCGCGACAAAATGATTATTTCTGATGGATATAATGGAACGCCTTCTGGTTTCGAAAATTGTTGCGAAGACAATGAAGGCTTGACTAATTGGTACGTACTTCACGCCGAAGCAAATGCAATTTTAAAAGTTGCTCGTTCTACGCAAACTTGTGAAGGAGCAACGCTTTATATCACGCTTTCACCTTGTAAAGAATGCAGCAAGTTAATCCATCAGTCAGGGATAAAAAGAGTCGTTTATCAATTAGGCTACAGAGATACTTCGGGAGTAGATTTTCTTGCGAAAGCTGGTGTAATCGTAGAACAAATAGAAGTTTTAGAATAAATGAAAATTAGCCCTAAATATTTTCCAATCCTTATTTTTGCCACTCTTGCCATTGGAATTCTTCTTGGCGGATGGCTAAATTTTCCGAACCAAAATCAATTTTTGGCTAAAAACAATTCTAAAAATAAGCTCAACAAACTCATCGATTTCATTAACACGGAATATGTCGATAATGTAAATACAGATTCGATTGTCGCTCATACGGTTGACAATATTCTGGCGCAACTTGATCCACATTCCGTTTATATTCCACCAAGCGAACAAACCGAAGTTGCCGAAAGCATGCGAGGTGATTTTGTGGGAATTGGAGTGAATTTCTATATGTATAAAGATTCGTTAGCGATTATTAAAACAGTCGAAAATGGTCCTTCGGAAAGAGCCGGAATTAAATCTGGAGATCGAATTCTTTATGCCGACAAGACAAAATTATTTGGACGAAAATTACCAACGGACAGTCTTTTTTCCAAACTAAAAGGAGTAGAAGGCTCCGAAATTGTAGTCACAGTTTATAGAAAATCGGAACGAAAAAACATTAAAATTAAAATAAAACGAGGTGTCATTCCTATAAAAAGTGTTGATGCTGCTATACTTTTGAATGCTACTACAGGCTACATAAAAATAAATCGCTTTGCCGAAACTACTTATGACGAGTTTAAAACAGGTTTAAGCAATTTAAAAGAACAAGGCGCAAAATCACTCGTTATTGACCTTCGAAATAACGGTGGTGGATATATGGAACAAGCGATTGCCATTGCTGACGAATTTTTGAAAGACAAGCAATTAATCGTTTTTACGAAAAACAAAAAAGGAACTATCGAAAAAACATTTGCCACTAAAACAGGAAGTTTCGAAAACGGAAATTTATTTGTTTTAATTGACGAAAACAGCGCATCGGCAAGCGAGATTTTGGCTGGAGCCATTCAGGATAATGATAGAGGAACCATTGTTGGTCGCCGTTCTTTTGGAAAAGGTTTGGTGCAACGCGAAATGGATTTTGATGATGGTTCAGCAGTGCGATTGACCGTTGCCAGATATTATACTCCAACAGGACGTTCAATACAGAAACCTTATGCAAAAGGGAATGAAGACTATTTTAAAGAATCGGAATCAAGGTTTGATAATGGTGAATTGTATAATAAAGACAGTATAAAAACGCCTAAAACACCAAAATTTAAAACTCCAAAAGGTAAAATTGTGTATGGTGGTGGCGGAATTGTTCCCGATGTTTTCGTTCCGCTTGAGGTAGAGCAAGGCAAAGAACACGCCGCTTATTTATTGCAATCTGGTATTTTGGGCCAATTTGTGTTCGAACAATTAGACCATAACAGAACTATTTTTAAAGGAATGACCTTCGAACAATTTAAGGTTAAAATTGATGGAACGGATTTATATTTCAACGCTTTCCAAAAATATATTTCCAAAAATGGAATAGATATGAATTTAGACAAAAATAAATCTTTGGTTAAACGCTATTTGGCAGCAGAATTTGCTCGACAGTTATATAGTGAAAGCAAATTTTATGGGATTGTGTTGAAAGATGATTTGATGGTTAAGACAGTATTGAATAACAAATAATTCAATTATTTTATTCTCACACATAAATAAAAACCATATTGATTATTGTCTATTTCAGGCAAAAGGGTAATATTATCTGTTTTTTTAAAGGGATTCCATTTAATAATGGGGTCAAAATAATAGATTACATTAGTTACCAACATTCCTATTCCGGCTCCAACTAACACATCAGAAAGCCAATGGGCATTGTTCATAATTCGCAATGCTCCAGTCGTTGTAGCAAATCCATATCCGCTGTAAGCCAGTATAGGACTTGTGTCTTTGAACTCTTGATATAAAACGGTTGCATTAGCAAAAGCGGATGAAGTATGTGCTGACGGCATAGATTCTGGGATTTCATCGCCATTTGGTCTGGTTTTATTGCTGATTTTTTTTATTTTAAAAGTGATAAAATCAGTAATAATGATGGATATCGTTAGATTTTTTGTTTGGTCAAACCAATGATTTTTTCCCTTTATACACATTACATCAGCTGCGTAAAGTTCTACTATTGGTGCGTATCTGGTATAATTATCAACGGTAGTACTAAAGTCTTCTCCAACACTATTTCTCACGCTTTTTTGGAAAGATTTCTCAAAGGCACTCCCGCTAATTAATAGTCCTCCGGCTATTAGAGATATGGGTAAAATAGTTGTTTTTAAAAGAGTGGGTTTTTGTTTTGGTTTGCTTGTCAAACTATCAGTTTGAGCATTTGTTGACAGATTGACGAAGATTAAAACAATTGCTAAGAAAGATATTTTTATTTTCATAATTTGACTTCTGTAAAGCAATAGATAAAATTAGAAATAAACCATCTAAAGTTTAATAAACGATTTCTTAATACTATCGTGAGATTGTGTTTGAATTCCTCCATTCCATAAAGTAAGAATATCAGTTGCTACTGCTGCACCGCTTCCCGAAGCAATCGCCACTTGGCTTCTCCAGCCTGCAAGAGTTCCGGTCACATAAATACCATCAGCTACTCTGTGGTCTATATTTTTGAGTTGGATTCTTTGTTTTTCGGCGAGTGTTTTTTGATGAGGTTCCACATATTCCATCAAACCTTCAATATCAAAAGTATTGGAATAGCCAATTGCCATAACAATCGTTTTGGTTTTGTAGATATTCTTGTTTGTAGTTATTGTAAATTCAGGGGATTCTCCCTCAATTTTCAGCACTTTTTCACTTGGTATCTGTGTGATATGAGGATAAGTTTCTGATAAATGCTGAATGCTTTCAATCAATAAATCAGAACCTAATTTGCCTGGAGTAATTCCGTAAGCATTATTTATTAAGGCTTCCTGAAGAGAGGAAGTTTTTTGATGCGTTATGATTCCGATTTTTTTATCAATGACAAAGGGTTTGTTTTTTGCCGAACCCAAAATAAGAGCACATGACATCCCAGAAACGCCACCGCCAATGATTAAAATATCAAACACAATTAGAATTTATCATTCATTTTTTCTTCGATGCTTTTTGACATTCTAAATATCAAAAGAATTAAAACAGCACAAAAAGAAGCTGCAATTCCAATAAAAGCAATCATACTGTTTCCTTCGAGAGGATGTTTGAAGTCGAGCAGACTAATATTGAATATAATTAGCCCAATTGCCAAAACTACCAATATGTTAGTGAAAAGTTTCATAAGAATAATATTTTGTAAAAATGATGGGTAAATTTATTAAAATTTATTTTAAGCAAACAAACCTTTAACATTACCGGCGAATAATTTAACAGCTATTGCCAAAAGAACGACTCCAAAGGCCTTTCTGATTACTCCCAAACCATTTTTTCCCAGCATTTTTTCGATTTTTGCAGATGATTTCAAAACGATATATACTATAATGATATTAAAAACAATGGCAATAACAATATTTATGGTTTGGTATTGGGCTTTCAATGATAATAAGGTGGTCATCGTTCCAGCACCGGCTATTAACGGAAAAGCAATTGGTACAATTGAAGCAGAACCCTCATCTTCATCACGATAAATGCGTATACCTAAGATCATTTCAAGTGCCAAAAAGAACAATACAAATGAACCGGCAACAGCAAATGAATGAACATCAATTCCTATAAGATTAAGCAATTCTTCACCTACGAAAAGGAAAACAATCATAATAATTCCAGCTACTAACGAAGCTTTTTCGGATTCAATATGACCGTGTTTTGTTCTCAAATCTACAACAATAGGAATCGTTCCCACAATATCAATTACAGCAAAAAGTACCATCCCTACAGTAATTATTTCTTTAAAATCCAATTCCATAATTTCTTAAATTTATGGGGCAAAAGTAGTATTTTCTATAGGTTTAAAAGTCAAATTAAGGTTATTTTTTTGGTAAAGCGTATTGACTAAGATGGTTGACAATGTTTATTTTAATCCAATAATTTGAATATTTACCGATAATTTGTGACTTAAAAAACTCAAAATTTAACATTCGAAATTGAGAATTGCAAAGTATCTTTGCAAAATGTTTCAACTAGGAAAAACCATCGTATCGGAAGATATTCTCGAAAAAGAATTTGTTTGTAATTTATCAGCCTGCAAAGGTGCTTGTTGCGTCGACGGAGATGCTGGTGCACCTTTAAACGAGGCCGAAACCAAGATTTTGGAAGAAATTTACCCAAAGCTAAAACCCTTTCTTCGCAAGGAAGGAATTGCTGCCATTGAGGCGCAGGGAACCTGGACAAAAGGCACAGATGGCGATCTTGAAACTCCTTTAATAGATAATGCAGCTTGTGCTTACGTCATTTATGATGGAAAAACGGCGCTATGCGGAATCGAACAAGCCTACAATCAAGGGGAAGTTACTTTTAAAAAACCAGTTTCCTGTCATTTATATCCCATTCGTGTGAAAGATTTCACTGAATTTTTCGCTGTGAATTATGACAAATGGGAAATTTGCGACGATGCCTGTTCTTTGGGCAAAGAACTCGAAGTTCCGGTTTATAAATTTGTTAAAGAAGCTCTCATTCGAAGATTTGGCGAAGATTGGTATATAGAGCTCGAAAAAGTCGCAGAGGAATTGAAAAAATAATTTCCAAAAAATTATAATTCCCATATTTACTATTTTTTTAAATCCTATATTTTACGGTATCTTGCGTTATATTTTATTTTTTAAAATATTGATATTCAACGTATTGTGATTTGTATGAAAAATATTCCAATCGCTTCTATTTGTTAAAAACTCAAGCCAATTGTGAATAAGTTTGGCTTTTTATAACCGCAAGAATTCACAATCTTTGTAATCTACGAAAAACATAAAAATTCGTTAAAATTTCAAAAAAACAAAAACAATAATGTCAAAACTTGAACCAATCTTACAAGAAAATAAAAATCGTTTCGTGATTTTTCCTATCAAGCACCACGATATATGGGAATTTTACAAAAAAACAGAAGCCAGTATCTGGACTGCCGAAGAAATTGATTTGGCTCAGGATTTGAACGATTGGAACAATAAATTAAGTGAAGACGAAAAGTACTTTGTAAAACATATTCTTGCATTTTTTGCTGCTTCTGACGGAATTGTAAACGAGAATTTAGCTCAAAATTTCATCAACGAAGTACAATACGCTGAGGCAAAATTCTTCTATGGTTTCCAGATTATGATGGAAAACATTCATAGCGAAACTTATTCTCTTTTGATTGATACTTATGTAAAAGACGAAACGGAGAAAGATGAATTGTTTACAGCAATCGAGGTTTTTCCGGCAATCAAGAAAAAAGCAGAATGGGCTTTAAAATGGATTGAATCTGAATCTTTTGCTGAAAGATTAATTGCTTTTGCTGCTGTGGAAGGGATTTTCTTCTCCGGAAGTTTTTGCTCTATTTTTTGGTTGAAAAAACGTGGTTTGATGCCAGGATTAACATTTTCGAACGAATTAATTTCTCGTGACGAAGGAGTTCACTGTGATTTTGCGGTGCATTTGCATAACCATCATTTAAAACATAAAGTTTCAAAAGCGCGTATTAGAGAAATCATTGTTGAAGCATTAAATATTGAAAGAGAATTTATTACAGAGTCGATTCCGGTGAGTTTGATTGGAATGAATGCGGTTTTGATGACACAATATTTAGAGTTTGTTACTGATAGATTGTTGGTGGAATTAGGTTGTAAGAGAGAATACAACACCGCAAACCCTTTTGATTTTATGGATATGATTTCACTTCAGGGAAAAACAAATTTCTTTGAAAAGAAAGTTGCCGAATATCAAAAAACAGGTGTAATGAATACAGATTCTGACGCGCAAAAAATTAGCTTTGATGCCGATTTTTAGAAAACATTAAAAAGTTGCACCATTAAGGAATTATGATTTATTAAGTCTCAATTTGCTTAATTTCTTAATGGTTCAAAAATTATAGATTACCAAATCTGAACTGTTTTAGCCCCGATAGTAGTGGAAATCCTTTTGTTTTTTTCTTTAAAAAACAAAAGATTGCAACAAATAGCGGGAATAGCTTCAAAAAATAAATAAAATTAGAATTATCCGGGATTAGCTTCCCAAAAACAATCACAAATACCCCGAAATAGAGAAGGGATTGTCTATTTCATAAAACCAAAAAATTATGTACGTAGTAAAAAGAGATGGCCACAAAGAGCCAGTAATGTTTGACAAGATAACGGATAGAATTAAAAAACTATGCTACGGACTAAATGGTTTAGTCGAACCTGTAAAGGTGGCTATGAGAGTGATTGAAGGACTTTATGACGGAGTTTCAACTTCAGAATTAGACAATCTTGCTGCCGAAACTGCGGCTTCAATGACTATTTCACATCCGGATTATGCACAATTAGCGGCAAGAATTGCGATTTCTAACTTGCATTCCAATACCAAAAAATCTTTCTCAGAAACAATGAACGAAATGTTTCATTATGTAAATCCGAGAACGAACCTGGAAGCACCATTGCTTTCCGAAGAAGTGCATAAAGTAATTATGGACAATGCTGAATTCTTGGATTCGCACATTATATACAATAGAGATTTTAACTACGATTATTTTGGTTTCAAAACATTGGAACGTTCTTATTTGTTGAGAATAAACGGAAAAATCGTGGAGCGTCCGCAACATATGTTGATGCGTGTTTCTGTTGGAATTCATTTGAATGATTTGGATTCTGTGATTGAAACTTACGACTTAATGTCGAAAAAATTCTTTACTCACGCAACTCCTACGTTATTCAATGCTGGAACTCCAAAACCTCAAATGTCTTCTTGTTTCCTTTTGGCAATGCAGGATGACAGCATCGACGGGATTTATGATACGCTGAAACAAACTGCCAAAATCTCGCAATCTGCAGGTGGAGTTGGACTTTCTATTCACAATGTTCGCGCAACGGGTTCTTATATTCGTGGTACAAACGGAACTTCAAACGGAATTGTGCCAATGTTGAAAGTTTTCAACGATACAGCTCGTTATGTGGATCAAGGAGGTGGAAAACGCAAAGGAAGTTTTGCAATTTACATTGAAACTTGGCACGCTGATATTTTTGAATTCTTGGATTTGAAAAAGAATACCGGAAAAGAAGAAATGCGCGCCAGAGATTTGTTCTTTGCAATGTGGACTTCGGATTTGTTTATGAAACGTGTGCAGGAAGATACCTATTGGACACTAATGTGTCCTAATGAATGCCCGGGTTTATATGATGTTTACGGCGAAGAATTTGAAGCGATGTATATTGATTATGAAACTCGTGGAAAAGGTCGTAAAACCATCAAAGCACGTGAATTGTGGGAGAAAATTCTGGAATCTCAAATTGAGACCGGAACGCCATATATGTTGTATAAAGATGCAGCCAACAGAAAATCAAACCAGAAAAATCTCGGAACCATTCGTTCATCGAATTTGTGTACTGAGATTATGGAATACACTTCAAGTGACGAAATTGCGGTTTGTAACTTGGCTTCACTTTCGTTGCCAATGTTTGTGGAAAACAAAAAATTCAATCACGAATTGCTGTTTACCGTTACGAAACGCGTGACCAGAAACTTGAATAAAGTGATAGACAGAAATTATTATCCTGTAATTGAAGCTGAAAACTCCAATATGCGTCACCGTCCAATTGGTCTTGGAGTACAAGGTCTTGCCGATGCTTTTATTATGTTGCGTTTTCCTTTTACGAGCGACGAAGCCAAGAAATTGAATCAAGAAATTTTCGAAACTTTATACTTTGCAGCCGTTACCGCTTCAATGGAAATGGCTAAAGAAGAAGGACCTTATTCTACTTTTAAAGGGTCGCCAATTTCACAGGGAGAATTCCAACACAATCTTTGGGGAATGAAAGACGAAGAGCTTTCAGGACGTTGGGATTGGGCTTCACTGAGAAAAGAAGTGATGGAACACGGAGTGAGAAACTCACTTTTGGTT
>NZ_JAYWCK010000025.1:0-10464 GCF_043780635.1 Flavobacterium sp. | reverse complement strand
ATATGCAACTTATATCAATTTTGTTGCAAAGTCCGGTAGAGACCAATATAATTTACCTATGATGGTGAATGCTTGGATTGTTCAAAAACCAGAAGATTTGCCAGGAGTTTATCCTAACGGAGGTCCAGTTTCTAGAGTGATGGATATTTGGAAAGCGGCAGCTCCAGATATTGATATTCAATCACCGGATATCTATTTGTCAAATTTCAAGGAAATCATTTCTATGTATCACAGAGCAGATAATCCTTTGTTTATTCCGGAGTCTAAGGCAGAAGCAGGAAGAGCTTATTATGCTTATGGAGAACATGATGCTATTTGTTTTTCGCCGTTTGGCATAGAAGATGCATCAGATGATTTCTTTTTAAAAAAATCATGTGCGGTGTTAAATGAAACACAACAATTAATTCTAAAGTATCAAAGTACTGGAAAAATGAAAGCAGTTTTAAAAGAAGGAAACGAACAATCTGCTGAATTGACACTTGCAGATTACAAATTAAAAGTGATTTACGAAAAACCAGACGAGCCTTGTTTTGGAATAATTATTCAAACCACAGAGGAAGAATTTACGGTTATTGGAATGAATTTAAAAATCTTTTTTGAATCAGCCAAAAAAGGAGAGATTGGTCATATCGGACAAGTGTGGGAAGGTCGTTATGAAAAAGAACAATGGATTCCAACTCGATTGATGAATGGCGATGAAACATGGCACAATGCAGTAGTAAGAGTTTTTGGACGTACATTTAAGTCTTCGGTAGAACTTACCAATGAAGAAAAAAAACAAGGAAACCCGAATACTTATTCACCAGAAACAAAAAAAGTGATTACTACGCCAGGGGTTTATAAAGTTTTGACTTATAAGCGTTAAATAGTTTTATAAATATAAGTCTTTGAGCAACATCCAATAAAGCTCTGCCTTGAAAAAGGAAAAGTCCAAAAATAATTTCAAGTAAATTTGATTATTTTTAGGTTTTTTCTTTTTATTCGTGACCTTGACAGATTGACTCCGTCTTTCCAGATAAAGTTCCGTAGTGGAAATTGAAAGCTTTCTCTTAACTGGATTTTGCTCCGCAACATCCAACAAAGCTCCGCTTTGAAAAAAGGAAAAGTCCAAAAATAATTTCAAGTAAACTTGATTATTTTTAGACTTTTTGTTTTTATTCGTGACCTTGACTGGATTCAAACCAGTAACCTCTTGAGCCGTAATCAAGTGCGCTATTCAGTTGCGCCACAAGGCCTATTTTGTGGGTGCAAATATAGGTAATTTTGCCAATCTTGCAAACCTAAATGTGAAATTATAGTGAAATATTTCTCAAATTACAAATATGCATCAAAAACCTACATTCATAAATCTAACGCTCTTGTAGTTACATAATAGCGATAGCCAATGATTGCCATTTGCCATTTCTTGGCTTTGCTAATATCCAAACCGTTTTTAGTAAAACTAGGAAGGAAAAGTCTGTTGATTTTGGCTAATATTTTAAACATAGATGATTTTTTTTTCAAAGATATAAAAAAAGACGGTATTGATTAGAACCGTCTTTCTTGAGTTTAAGGAAATATTACTTCCCTTTTTTTGCGTTCATCTTGGAATGATATTCTTCCATTTGTTGCTCGTAGATTTTCATTTTTTTATCAAAATCCTCCATTGCAGCATTAAAGGGTTCCATTTGTTTGTCAAATTCTTCCATTTTTTTGTCAAAAGCCTTCATTTCTGGTTCCATAGCTTCCATTTTTTTATTGAAATCTTCCATTTTACTTTCATATTCTTTCCAAGCTTTTTTGTCTCCAGTAATTGGGTCGCCTTTTGGAGCTTTTGGAGTCTTTGGAAATACAGGTGGTTTTGGGGATTTTAATGTAAATGAAGGTGGTGTTGGTGGCGTCGGTGGAGTTGGAATATCAATATTATCCGCTGATTGATTGATTATTTTGGTTGTGATTCTAATTGTTTTTTCATTTTTATTGACATCCATTTTAGTAATGGTGTTTTGATCTAAAAGCAAAAGTTCGTTTTTATCTGCTTTTTCGTCATCAATATAAATGTCATTCTCATTTAGCGTTTTAGAGAAATTTTTAGTGACAATTCGAATGGTTCCTTTGTCGGATTTTTTAATTACATCCATACTTTCAATTTCATTTGGATCTAGCTTATCTAACTCTTCCTGACTCGATTTTGAACCGTTAATAAAAATTTCTTTATCCGCAGATAAAGGTGCATTAGGAGAAATTAAGACATTTTTTTTGTTTAACACAGTGTCATCTGTAGCAAAATCAACAGTTAATAATCCATTTTCATTCTTTGAAACTATAATGCCAAATGATTTTATTGCCTCGGTTCCTTTGGTTACCATTTTTTTTGAAATTTCTTTGCCTTTGTTTAAATCTACTTTAATGGCAATCAATTCGTTCTCCGAATTTCTTTTTACTTCTGAAAAAGAAAGTGTAACATCGTATTTTTCCTTTAAAGCATTAGTTTTTTCTTTTAATTCTGCATCTGTGGTGTTTTTGTTTATTTTGTATATATCCACTGAGTTTTCAACTGGTTTTGAATGTTCAACCGCTGTAGATTCGGATTCTCTCTCCTGCGCAATTACTTTCACCTGAAAGAAAAAGATAAATGCTCCCAATAACGGAAATATTAATGCATACTTCCAATAATTCCTTTTGTTTGATTGATTTTTGTTTAACATAACGATTCGTTTTTTGATTAATGATTGATAAAAATGATTGGTAATGGCAACACAATTTTCCTGCGTTGTTATTTTTAAAAGCGTGAATTGGTAGGCTTTTTTGTCTAATATTTTTTTTGAAGCTTCGCTATCGGCGATAAATTCCAGATTTTGAGCGATGGCATTTTTGTACAACCACATCAACGGATTGAACCAAAAAACAACACAAAATAACCTCGAAATTAAAACATCTAATGTGTGATTTTGTGTGCTATGCACTTTTTCGTGTTCTAAAATGTTTTCTAATTCCGTGTCGCTGTATAAGGTTGAATTATAAACAATATAATTGAAATAGGAAAAAGGAGAAACATTTTCTGCTACATTGATAAATTTATAATCGGCCTGTTGCTGAATGGTTTTGCCTTTCAGAATCTTGGATAAACTATAAAAATCAAAAGCAAATTTCATCAAGAACACCAGAATTCCAAATGAATAAACAATTCCAAAAATGATATACCAGTTGATTTCAAACGCATCATTTTCAATAGGAGTTGTCGCTGGAATTTTCGACCAGTCAAAGGTTGTTGGGCTTGGATTTACCCAAATTATTTTTGTAAAAACAACCAATGGTAATATAACCGAGCTGATTAATCCCGCCAATAAAAACCAACGATTGCTGTTGAAAAAAGTCTCTTTTCGCAACAAAATATAGTAAGCCAAATAAAAAATTCCTATGAGACTACTAGATTTAATGCCGTAAATGAATAGAGTTTCCATACTATTACTTTTTTTCGATCATAGTTAAAATCTCTCGTAATTCTTCGGCTGATATTTTTTCTTCTTTGGCAAAAAAGGAAACCATATTTTTATAGGAACTATCAAAATAAGTATCAATCGCCGTGTTCATAAACCGTTTTCTATAGTCTTCCATTTTTACGATTGGGAAGTATTGATGAGTGTTACCAAAAGCATTGTGCGACACAAATCCCTTTTCTTCCAAATTTCTAATTATAGTCGAAAGGGTATTGTAATGAGGATGTTCTTCAGTTATTTCTGCCATTACTTCTTTTACAAAAGCTTTTTTTAGCTTCCATAAAATTTGCATAATTTCCTCTTCTTTGTTGGTTAGTTTTTGCATAATTGTATTTTTTTTGTCATCTTGAGAACAAATATACAACTATATTTTTAGTTGATTAACTATTTTTATAGTTATTTAACTAAATTTTAAGTTTTGAATAAAATAAATGAAATTTATGCTGGAATTCTATTTTCTGATAATAGCATTCTATTCAGCCAAACCGAACAAAATAAGGCTAACATTCCTAAACTTCCCATCACAATCCAGTTGGTTTGATACCCAAAATGCGCGATGATATCTAGTCCAGTTTTAGAACACGCAATATGAGCTAAGCTAAAACTCATCGTAAATAAACCCATGTATTGCCCTTCTTGACCTTTTGGTGCTCGGTTCAACGCCACAGCATTAGAAAAAGGGAAAGTAAAGATTTCTCCAAGGGAGAGTAATACAATGCTGATGACCAAAATAAAGACCCAAGAATCAATCAGTAAAATATAATATCCTAATGCAACGCATAAAGCACCGTAAGAGATGATTTTAATTTTATTGATTTTTTTCCTTTCAATAATACTCACAATGGGCATTTCTAATAAGAAAACTAAAAGTCCGTTTAAGGAAAGAAGCATTCCGGTATGAAATTCTGATAAACCAAATTTTTCATGATGATACAAAGGAATTGTTGTGAATACTTGAAAAAAGACCATAGCGACGATAAAAATGGTGAACAATAGTAACCAAAAAGGTTTGTCTTTGTATATCGATTTTCGGTTTATTTTTGCAGGTAATTCACCAATTTCAAGCGGAATTTTCTTTTTCTCTTTAACACTAAATGCAAAAATTAAAATAGCAATGATACAAGTGCTGCCATCAATCCAAAACAGACCTTGGTAACCCATACCAAGAATAATCAATCCACCTAATGTAGGTCCGGCTGCAAAACCAAGATTTACAGACAAACGAACTAAAGACAGTGCTCGAACTCTATTTTCAGGCTTGGCATACATACTCAAGGAAACAAACATTGCCGGTCTGAACATATCTGCAATCGCCATTATAGTAAACATCCCGAAACATAATCCCCAAAAACTTGTAATATATTGCAGGAGAAAAAATAGTATGCCACTAGTAAAAAGACTGAAAATCATAATCTTATAAAAGCCAATTTTATCTGATAATTTACCTCCAAGCCAAGAGCCTAACATTGATCCTAAACCAAAGGCTACCATAATCCATCCCACTTGACCATAAGTAAAATGCAAATTTTCTTTTAGGTATTTGGACAAAAATGGCAAAACCATCGTGCCTGCTCTATTGATAAAAGTTATGATTGCCAGAATCCAAACTTCTCGCCTAAAGCCTTTAAAATTATTGATGTAACTACGGAGTCCTGATCTAAGCATATAGAAATTTCTAGTTTACAAATCTACAAAGATTTTCAGGAGCTTCTTCCAGCTATTCGTTTCAATCTTTTATTTTTTTAAAGAAAAAAAATAAAAGGATTTCCACTTTTATCTGGGCTAGGATTCGCCAAACATAAATCATTCTTTCCAAAATATAAACTTTGTGCCTTTCTAACTTTTAAACTATTTTTGCTTAAAATTTATAAAATGAGAACTATTCTAAGCTTGGTTTTTTTAACGGTATTCACTTTTGGTTTTGCGCAGGAAAAATTTGATGTTGCCGCAGTCGAAAAATTCCAAAAAGATTTAAATATTGAATATGCCGATGCAAAGACAAGTCCTTTAACAACCGAAGATTTAGCAGTTTTTAAAACCTTGGATTTCTATCCCATAAACGAAAAATTCTTTGTGGTAGCTAAATTTGTCAGAACTGAGAACGAAAAACCTTTCGAGATGAAAACCTCCACCGACAAAAGGCCGATGTATGTAAAATATGGGGAAGTCTCTTTTTCTATCGATGGAAAATCATTCAAATTAAACATTTACAAAAACATAGAATTATCCAAAAAAGAGGAATATAAAGACTATTTATTTTTGCCATTTTCAGATTTGACTTGTGGCAATGAAAGCTACATCGGAGGAAAATATATTGATATGAAAACGCCAAAAGGAGACACAATCGCCATTGATTTCAATACTTCATACAATCCTTATTGTGCATACAGTCATAAATATTCTTGCCCAAAAGTGCCTTTAGAAAACGACTTGAATATTGAAATAAAAGCTGGAGTTAAGAAATTTCACGACTAATGCAATTCTTCAATTTACATACACACAAATTCACGAATCAACCGGATGTGGTTGAATTGGTCAATCAATATCCTCAGGAATTTGATGCGGCAGTTCCGTTTTATACCATCGGAATTCATCCTTGGTATATTGACGAAAACCAACTAGAAAAGGATTTAGAAGTAATAGAAAGTAAGTTGCAGGAAAAAAACTGCCTTGCGCTTGGCGAATGTGGATTAGATAAACGAATAGAAACGCCGTTAGATTTGCAACAAACCGTTTTCGAAAAACAGTTAATATTGGCCGAAAAACACCAAAAACCAGTCGTGATTCATTGCGTTGCGGCTTTTCAGGAAGTGATCGAAATCAAGAAAAGATTGAAAATCACGGTTCCAATGCTGATCCACGGATTTTCAAAAAACGAACAAGTTGCCAAACAATTAATAGAAGCTGGATTTTATATTTCATTTGGAAAATATTTATTATTGAATCCGGAATTGGAATCGGTTTTTAAAAATATTCCTAACGATAGATTTTTCCTGGAAACAGATACGATTGAGGAAGGAATTCGAGAAGTTTATACCTTGGCAGCAAAATATAAAGAATTAGAATTAAACGAATTGCAAAAAATTATAAATAGAAACTTTAAAAAGGTGTTTTTGTCATTTCGACCATCGGGAGAAATCACATAACGAGAGCAACTAATGAGATTTCTCCTGCGTCGAAATGACAAAATTAAAGAAATCTATTCTTTACTTAATGACATTAAAAGTGCACTTGCGTAACATTTCATAAACTCTAAACAAAAAACGATAAACCAAAAACACAATGGCAGAATGGACAGAAAGAGCGGAGCTCTTATTTAAAGCAGAAGGATTAAATAAATTAAGAAACGCAAATGTTTTGGTCGTGGGATTGGGAGGCGTTGGATCTTTTGCTGCAGAATTTTTGGCAAGAGCCGGAGTTGGAAAAATGACGATTGTTGATGGCGATATTGTTGACATTACTAATATTAACCGACAATTACCTGCTTTGCATTCGACAGTAGGAGAACCCAAAGTAACTATTGTTGGCGACCGATTGATGGATATCAATCCGGAATTAAAACTCACCAGAATTAAGGAATTTCTATCCCCAGAACGCGCTTTCGAAATAGTTTCCGATGAATATGATTATGTTTTGGATTGTATTGACAGCATTACACCAAAACTGAATTTGATTATCGCTGCCAAGCGCAAAAGAGTGAAAATAATCAGCAGTATGGGAGCAGGAGGGAAGATGGAAGCTTCGAAAGTTCACGTTTCTTGTATTACTAAAGCGACCAATTGTATGCTGGCAAAAACCATCCGTAAGCGATTAAAAGTCGAAAAAATTGATAAGCTAAAAGTGGTTTCATCGTCAGAAATTCAAGATCAAAGCAGTTTGAAAATGACCGATGGTTCAAACTTCAAGAAATCTTTTTACGGAACCAATAGTTATATGCCGGGATTATTTGGCTTATATGCCGCAGAAACCGTAATTCGATATTTACTTAAAAAGGAGCAATCACTAAAAAAATGAACTACCTAAAACTAATACGCTACCAAAACCTGTTGATGCTAGCATTAATGCAGCTTATTTTCAGGTATGGCTTTCTGGAATTGCAAAATATTCCTTTGGCATTAGCTGATTGGAAATATGGATTATTGGTTTTGGCAACTGTTTGTATTGCCGCAGGTGGTTATATTATCAATAATATTTTTGACGTAGAAACCGATGCGGAAAACAAGCCTGAAAACGTGATTGTTGGCAAGTTTATTTCTGAAACCAAGGCTTATAATCTGTATATTGGTTTTACTGTAATTGGAGTTGCAATTGGTTTTTATTTGTCGAATGTAATCGACAAACCCAGTTTTGCATCAATATTCATAATCATTGCAGCAACGCTTTATTTTTATGCCACGAGCTTAAAACAAAGTTTGCTTATTGGCAATATTATTGTGGCTATGTTACTCTCGTTTAGTGTTATTATTATTGGAATTTTCGATTTATATCCTATGACAAATGACGAAAACAGATCTGTTATGGGATTGCTTTTTGGTATACTTTTAGATTACGCCATTTTTGCTTTCATCATTAATTTTATTCGGGAAATTATTAAAGACTTGCAAGATGTTGAAGGAGATTCTAACCAAGGAATGAGTACGTTACCCATTGCTTTTGGAACTAAAAAAACATCAAAACTTGTTTTTGGATTGAGTTTTATTCCCGTGATATTAATCCTGAATTACATCAATTCGAACTTGTTTTCGGCAAATTTATTCTTTGGAACAATATTCGGATTAGTTTTTATATTGGCTCCATTATTATATTTTACTATTAATATTTGGTCTGCTAATAATCAAAAAGATTTTCATCATTTGAGCACTGTTCTAAAATGGATCCTGTTTTTTGGAATACTTTCGATTGTGGTCATTAGTTTAAACATAAAATACAATGCTTAAAAATAAATTACAAAAATACAAGTTGATTTTGGCTTCGGGTTCGCCAAGACGCCAGCAATTTTTCAAGGATTTAGACTTGGATTTCGAAATCAGGTTGAAAGAAATCGAAGAAATTTACCCGCCTGAACTAAAAGCGGAAGAAATTACAAACTATCTAGCGAAATTGAAAGCCAGTGCTTTTGAAGGAGAATTAAATTCCAATGAAATCCTGATTACCAGCGATACCATTGTATGGCACAATAACAAAGCATTGGGTAAACCAAAAGACGCCCAAGATGCTTTTGACATTCTGAAATCATTGTCAAATGCGACTCACGAAGTTATTACTTCGGTTTGTTTTAAAACCAATATAGAATCAACTGTAATGTATGAAGTGACCAAAGTAACTTTCAATGAATTGAGCGATGAAGCCATTCGCTATTATATAGAAAATTACAAACCTTTCGACAAAGCAGGAGCATACGGAATTCAGGAATGGATTGGTTTTGTTGGGGTTTCAAAAATTGAAGGTTCTTATGCAAATGTTATGGGAATGCCCACAGATAAAGTTTATGAATATTTGAGTAGTTTGTCCTAAATATTTTGTTGTGTTTTGCTTTATAAAAATCAAAATTTCAAATCATTTTGCCTAAATTATAATCTGTGAATGTGGCAATTATATAAAAAATATAAAAAATAGTGTAACGATTACTGCCTAAAGAATTGTGATATTTGCAGATTAATCATTTGATAATTTCAAGAGATTTTAGTGTTAATTTGAAACCAAAATGATATGTACAACACGATCAAATTCCCCTTTTATATCAGACTTGCATTTATGGTTATAAGTTTGATTGGTATTACCTACATTCTCTGTATGGGGAAAAGTATCTTGATTCCTATTTTAATGGCTTTTTTGATTGCCGTGTTATTATTGCCAATTGTCCATTTTTTAAATTCGAAATTAAGATTTCCAAATGTTTTGTCATCAACAATAGCCGTAATTATTTTTGTATCCCTAATTTTAGGAATTCTCGCTTTCATCTCTTATGAAATTAGTGATATAGCTGATGATTTTGCCGAAATTAGAAAAAATATTAATCTTTTTATAGTTGATATTCAGCGATATATCAGGGCAAATTTTCACGTTAGTTTGTGGGAACAAAGAAAATATATTGATGATGTAACTCAAGATTCTTTCAAAAAAGGAAAAGAAACCATTGGGACAACTATACTATCTATAACTGATACTATTTTGGATTTGACTTTGATACCTATTTATACTTTCCTGATTCTTTTATATAGAAACCATTTTATATTGTTTCTTGCAAAATTATTCAAAAAAGAATATCACGTCAAGTTGCAGGAAATACTGTCTCATATAAAAGGATCTGTTCAAAGTTATATTTCGGGTTTGATTTTTGAAATGATAGCAGTCTCAGCATTAACGTGTATTGGCCTTTATTTTATAGGTGTTAAATACGCTATTTTATTAGGTATTATTACAGGAATATTAAATCTTATACCTTATGTCGGGATTCTGGTTGCTGGGGTTTTGACCATTTTATCTTCCTTAACTGGCACTCCAGAATTATCCCTGATTTTAGGAGTAATCATAGTAAATATTGTTGTACAAATAATTGATAATAATATCCTTGTACCTTTAATTATAAACACAAAAGTTCAAATAAATGCTTTTGTATCAATAATAGGAATCATCATTGGTAGTCAAATTGGAGGAATTGCGGGAATGTTTTTGGCTATTCCAATATTAGCCATTCTAAAAATAGTTTTCGACAGAATAGAATCTGCTGAACCTTGGGGGTATTTAATGGGTGATAATTTGCCAAAAACCTTCATCTGGAAATCTAAAAAAGTCAAAACTGAATAATTCAGAATTAATGATAAACACAATTAATTAAATGTTGTAATTATATATTCAATTTAGCATAAAGAGAGTTCCTATTTTGGGAGGGCACTGAAAAACATTGCTTATTTTGATTAGCGTTGTTTTCAGACAATAAAAAAGTACTTGTAACAGGATTTTAAAATCCTGTTACAAGCACTTT
>NZ_JAYWCK010000024.1:0-16738 GCF_043780635.1 Flavobacterium sp. | reverse complement strand
AAACGCAACTATTAATTATCAATTATCTGCCGAAGAATTACACGAAATTACTTTGCAATCTGGACAGGGAATCGAAAATTCGACTGGAGCTTTAGCAGTTAATACTGGCGAATTTACAGGTCGATCACCAAAAGACCGATTTATTGTAAAAGACAGCATTACCGAAGACAAAGTTTGGTGGGGAAATGTCAATATCCCTTTTGAACCAAAAGCTTTTGAAAAATTGTATGCTAAAGTTACAGAATATTTGTCCGGGAAGGAAGTTTTTGTCAGAGACTCCTATGTATGTGCCGATGCAAATTACAGACTAAATGTGCGCGTTGTTACGGAAACAGCTTGGGCTAATTTGTTTTGTTTCAATATGTTTTTGAGACCTGAAATAGAAGAATTAGAAAATTTCACACCCGAATGGACTATGATATGTGTTCCAAGTTTCCTTGCTGACCCAGCAATAGACGGAACTCGCCAAAGCAATTTTGCTATTCTTGATTTCACCAAAAAAATAGCACTTATTGGAGGAACGGGATACACAGGAGAAATGAAAAAAGGAATTTTTTCAGCTTTGAATTTTATTCTGCCAGTTTTCAAAAATACATTACCAATGCATTGCAGTGCCAATGTTGGAGATGAAGGTGATACCGCTATTTTCTTTGGACTTTCAGGAACCGGAAAAACAACTTTATCAGCTGATCCAGCTCGAAAACTAATTGGTGACGATGAACACGGTTGGACGACCGAAAATACTGTTTTCAACTTCGAAGGCGGATGTTATGCAAAAGTGATTAATTTGACCGATGAAAATGAGCCTGATATTTTCAGATCCATAAAAAAAGGCGCTATTTTAGAAAATGTAGTGTTCAAAGAAGGAACTAACGAAGTGGATTATGAAGACGTTTCCATAACACCAAACACAAGAGTGAGTTATCCAATTTATCATATTGATAATATTCAAAAGGGTTCGATTGGAAAAAACCCAAAGAATATATTTTTCCTAACAGCAGATTCTTTTGGGATTTTGCCTCCAATTTCAAAACTGACACCAGGACAAGCTGCTTATCATTTTATTTCTGGTTATACTGCAAAAGTAGCAGGAACTGAAGCTGGAGTTACTGAACCTCAGCCAAATTTTTCAGCCTGTTTTGGAGCACCATTTATGCCATTGCATCCAACAAAGTATGCAGAAATGTTGAGCAAAAAAATGAAAGATGCTAATGTAAAAGTTTGGCTCATCAATACCGGGTGGACGGGTGGTCCTTATGGAATAGGAAGTCGTATGAAACTGAAATATACACGAGCAATGATTACTGCTGCATTAAACGGAGAATTAGATAATGTGGATTATGTGAATCACAGCGTTTTTGGAATTGCAGAACCACAATCTTGTCCTAATGTTCCAAGTGAAATATTAAATCCGAGAAACACTTGGGAAGATCCCAATTTATATGATATAAAAGCGGTAGAATTAGCTCAAAAATTCAAAGCTAATTTTGCCAAATTTGAAGAATTTGCCAATATCGAAATTATGGAAGGCGCACCACAAGTTTAGTTAATTATAATTCAAATTCAAAAAAAGCTGTTCATTTTGAACGGCTTTTTTTATCTATAAAAACTAAACTAAAATTTATAACAATCGGTAACTTTTGACGTTAAATGAGTACTAATCAACATCAATCAAATCAAATCAAAATCAATCATTATGTTAAAACAATTCTTCCTCCTGTGTTCCGGAGCCGACAAAAACCTACTCGAAGGTTGCTCTGAAGGTGAACAAACCAAATATGTAGGCATAGGTGCCACTGTTTTTTTTACAGCTGTTATGGCATTCATTGCCAGTTCTTATGCACTATTTACGGTATTTGACAATCCTTATGTTGCAATGGGGTTTGGTTTGGTTTGGGGATTGCTAATTTTTAATTTAGATAGATTCATTGTATCCACAATTCGAAAAAGAGATAAGTTTGGAAGTGAATTTCTACAGGCAAGTCCGCGAATTGTTTTAGCGATAATCATTGCCATTGTCATTTCGAAACCATTGGAAATTAAAATTTTCGAGAAGGAAATCAATACCGTTTTATTGAAAGAGAAAAACGCAATGGCCTTGAATAACAAAAAAGAAGTAGCCAATTATTTTCTATCAGATTTAGACAAAAACAAAGCTGAAACCGAAAAGCTAAAAGCCGAAATCACAAACAAAGAAAAAGAGGTAAACACCTTGTATGAAACTTATATTACCGAAGCCGAAGGCACAAAAGGCACAATGAAATTAGGGAAAGGGCCAGTTTTTAAGGAGAAAATTGCTAAACACAATTTGGTTTCTGCTGAACTAGATTCTATCCGGAAAACCAACTTAGCAAAAATCGCAATCAACGACAAAAAAGCGACAGCTTTACAAGCTGATCTAGACAAAAAAGTAACCGAAACACAACCTATAATCGATGGTTTTGATGGTTTAATGGCTAGGATTAATGCGTTGGACAAACTGCCTTTGATTCCTTCGTTATTTATAATGTTGCTGTTTTTGGCCATTGAAACTTCACCAATTATAGCCAAATTACTATCTCCAAAAGGCGAATACGATTATAAATTGGAAGATTTGGAAACGGCGCTGAAAGCCACTTTGGCACAAGACAAGTACCAGCGCAATTTATTGGTAAAAACCAGCGCATCAATGCACGACAAGGTCTATGACGATATTGCCCAAGACAAAGAATTATATAATCTGCAACGAAAGAAAGCAACTGAATTATTGGAGCTTCAAGCGCATAATTTTGTAGAGAAACAAAAGAGAACAATGTAAATGAAGTGATTTAGGGCAGTGACTAAAAGGCATTGATAAAGTTAATACAAATTAAACAAATTTAGAAAGACTGAAAATCAGGTGGAATCTATGAGATTTTTCTAGACCTTTTTAAATGTTATTCTAATCAAAAAACAAGAGTACTAAATAACGCAACAGCAACTTTTTTATTATGGAATTTTTCAGAATAATCAACATTCAAACTACAGAAGAACAATTGCAAAAAGGGCTTTCGTTTAAAAATTTTAACTCCTTAAATGAAAGTCTATTTATCCTGAACTATGAGAACAATTCGGTCAACATTGGTGGAATATGGGGAGAATTTACCTTAAAACGAGAGGAGATTAAAGGAGGAGTTCGATTTGCTTTAGCAGAATGTCCCAATGCTTTAACGTGGACAACAACAACTGGATATCCTCCGGACAAAGAACAAATTGTATTGCATTTAACCATCAACCGAACAGAAAAAGAACAGGATTTTATTGACGAAATAAATGACTTTTTGGACGATTGGGAGCGAGGTATTCTTGGTTTTTTCAAAAAAACACCCTCAGAAATAGTATGATTTCTTAAACAAGTTAAATTCAGGAACTGGCACAAAAATAAATTTTAAGAGGAATTTAGATAAAAACTATTTGGCAAAAATAAAAAAGGCAATGATAAAATTTGAACCATTGCCTTTTAGCATTACAAAAACAATAAAAACTATGTAAAAATAATTTGGGTTCTGTCTCCGTCACATAATTCATAGAATTCGCCAATTGTAATAATGTCTTTAACTTCATCCGATAAATCTTCTTTAGTTAATTTAAACATATCAACAGCAAGTTTACACGCATAAATAGTGCCGTTTCCTGCAGTAATCATCTCTAGAAACTCATCAACGGGAGGCATTCCCAATTCATCCATTTGTTTTCTCATCATACTGGAAACAGCAGATTCAACACCGGGCAATCCACCTAGCATTGTTGGAAATGGAAGCCCGCCTGGCATTTTCATTGCCGGATTACCAGTTGTTGCTGTATGGAGGTGATTCATAGATTTTTTTGTGATTCCTTCTAAACCAAAAAAAGTGAAAAATAAATTCGTTTCAATGCCTTCCATCACGGCTCCATTTGCCATAACTAGTGCCGCATAAACATCTTCTAAATTTCCTTTCGCACATATAATACAAACCTTTTCTAAAGGCTTTTTTTCTTTTGTTTCCATTTTCAAATTTTTAAATTAAATACAACTTTTCGGTCTAGGGATTCCAGCCATTTTACTTGAGATTTTTAAAGGCCCTTTTGGAAACAAAACATATAATTGCTTGATATCAACAACACCACTTTTTCCAACACCTCTTATCGTTAGAGCTACATCTTTTTTGTATTGGTCTTGTAAATAAGTCAATACTTCTAAATGTTTGTCAGACACTTCGTCTATTCCTTCTTCTTTTCCAATTTCAATCGCAATTTCTTTATTCCACTGGGATAAATCTGTTAAATATCCATTAGTATCAACATCAACCGATTTTCCTGCTATTACTTTTTCCATCTTTTTTTTATTTTATATTAAACATTATTATTAGTTAAAATTCTTTCCTGATTTGCTCATTTTGGCTGTAACGAACGGTAGTTTTCTTGCTGGCAACAGCATATTCCAATAAATCCATCTAAAAGCTAATTTACCCCAATGATTCAATCGAGACTCAGTAAGTAAATTTAAGGGGCCAACAACTGGAAAAGGAAACTTTCCTTTTACTGGTTCGTTATCGTAATTAAAATCTATCAAAAGGGCTTTTCCGTGACCTGTTTCAATAAAACAATTGGCGTGACCATCAAAATCAGGTTTCAATTCTTTTCCTTTTATATATAACAAAATATTTTCGGTTAATATTTCTGCTTGAAAGTGTGCTACTGAACCCGCTTTTGAGGCCGGAACATTGGTACAATCACCTAATGCAAAAATATTTTCTTTGACAGTGGTCTGTAAGGTGTTTTTATTGGTAGGCACATAATTCAAATCATCTCCAAAACCAGATCGAGCCATTACTTCATCACCCATATTTGTTGGGATTGTTACTAATAAATCGAAAGGCACTTCATCTCCACCATAATCTACAATCATTCCTTTTTCACCATCAATATGTTCTACCGCAAAATCAGGTACAATTTTGATGTTTTTTTCTTTAAGCAGATGTCCTAATGCTTCAGCGCTTTTTTCTTTTGTAAAGGCTGCAGATAGAGGAGTGACATAAGATATTTCAACTTTATCACGCATCCCTTTTTTAAGGAAGAATGAATCAGCAAGAAAAGCAAATTCTAAAGGAGCAACCGGACATTTAATAGGCATTTCGGTGATGTGAACCACTAATTTTCCACCTTCCCAAACTCTTAGCTTATCTCTCAAAGCTAAAGCTCCTTCATAAGTATAAAAATCAAAAATAGATTTATACCAATAATCGCCTAACATACCTTCAACTTCTCCAGGAGCTATTTTTGTTCCTGTAGCTATGATTAATATATCATATTTTAGTTTTTTTCCACCTTCTAAAACTACTGTATCGGAATCTTTATCAATAACATCAATTTTTTCTCGTATTAACTTAACTCCCTTCGGAATAAACTCGTCAATAGTTTTTTTTACATCTTCTGGTTTATAGGTATCAAAAGGTAAAAATAAAAACCCTGGTTGATAGTAATGTGTTTTATATTGATCTACAATTGTGATTTCCCACTCTGATTTTTTTAATTCTTTTTTTAGGTGGCTTGCCATCATTGTTCCGGCAGTTCCTGCACCAAGTATTACTAAACTTTTCATATTAAATTATATTAACTTATCTATACTTCAAAATTACGATTCAATTATAATGATTTGTGTAACAAATGTTGCATAAGCAAAAGAAATTACAATGTTTTTAAATTACTGTCTTACTATATGTTATCTATTTTTAAAAAATAGATCAGTTAGTGTTTTTAATTAAATGTTTCTATGATAAATATCAGGAAATTAATGTTTTTACAACTAAATTTAATCTATAAAAAAAACAAAAAACAAATATTTATCGGGTAAGTATGTTAAAGTTAAAGTGTTTTACACTGAAGTCAAAATCTCTTTTTTGGAAGTAAAATATCCATATAAAATAATCACTTGCCAATTTGTAGTAAGAAAATTTAACCTTAATAAATTTAGGAACCGATTTTCTGCAAGAAGAAACCGGTTCCCATTAATCTGCTTTTTATTCTACAGCTTTACTTGCTGCTTATTAAACTTATAAGAAATCCCAACCATTATCAAGTCGGTTGTCATGTCATAAGCCACAGTACTTCCAGGAATTGCACCATAAGGATTTGAACTTGAAGCCAACATTGGATTAAGTATTTGACCAGACGTTTGGCCGTCACTTGCTCCGTGGTGGTAAACTGCATCTAAAGAAATATTGCTACTGGCTGCATAACTAAATCCAAACTGAAAAGCATTTTTAATAATAGCGGTTGCAGGAATATTAAAAAAGGCAACATCACTACCGATAGGGCTTGAGCTATAAGTATATCCTAGACGCAATGGCAATTTTTTTATACCTTTATATTGAATACCCGCAGACAAAATCGAAACATTATCCCAACCAAATCCTTTTACGGATGCCGTTGGAGTCCATCCTGTTTCAGAAAAACCATTTGTGTTTTTATAATCAACCATTCTATAATCAATGGCGATATCAAAGTCACTTTTTGAATATCCTAAACCAAATGAAAGGATTGCTGGATAATCCATATCGAATTCATTTGTTCCCGTTGAATTATCTAAATAAGTATTTTTAAATTCAAATTTGCTCATATTTTGAATAGTTTTATAAGAAACTCCTGCTTTGAATCCAACTTTTGAATCGTAAAACAAACCAAATTGAGCGCCAAAACCAGAAGTTGAAGCTTTGTTAGTAGATGGATAACCCGCTGCTGATGGATTTGCAGTTGGGTTTGGCATTAATTGTAAAGTTCCATAATTAAAAGTTGGTTCTACACCAATTGAAAATTTATCTGATAATTCATAAGCCCAAGTCAAACCAACTTGCAGCAACATATAATCAGACTCTATATGACCAAAACCACCAGCTTGTTGAGGATAATTTATTGGATTAGAATTTAAAGTAGGGTTAAAACCAGGACTCAAAGGATTATTTGCTTCTTGAGGAAATGTAACCCCAAATCCACTAATACCAAAAGCCGAAGCCCCAAAAGTATGTTTGCTACCTTCTTTTCCCCAAACCATTGCTAAAGCTGGCATTGGCGAAACACCTCTATCATCTTTAGTAACCCCAGATACAGCAGGAGAACCAGGACCCATCATTCCGGCTGGCAAGCTTGAACTCAATTCTGGCGAAGAATAAAACAAACCGATGTCAAACTTAATGATTTTGTCATTAAAAGCTGAAATAGAAGCTGGATTCCATTGCAAGGCTCCAGAAATGTCAAGAGGTTGTGCTGTAGACGCTCCACCCATAGACATGTTAAAAGCGCCAACGCCTTGCATAATATGACCTGCTTGAGAAAAAGCAATAGTCGAAAAACCAAAAAAACAAATTGATAATAAAATTTTTTTCATGATTAAGTAGTATTGATTAAAAATTTAAATAAATTAGAAATTGTTTTCTGTATTTATATAAATATTTATCAACCCTATTCATGCATCAAGTGCCACTACCCTTTTAATAAATATTATATAAAAGTGTTCATCATAAATAGTTTTTATTTTCTCAAGTAAATTGCGACCAAATAATCGCTTCTGATTTTGTCAAAACTAAATGTATTGATTTAACGGATTAAATTTACTTTATAAAAAAAAGTCCTTATGTAACAATTGTTACATAAGTGAAAGAAATCTTGTTTTGATTAACTAATTGATTTTCATTTAATTACACCTGCGTGTCCTCTTTTATTTAGTTAAATTAATTGGATATTTATATGATAAAAATCAGGTAATCGATAATTTTTCAGCTAAAATTTATCACTAAAAAAACCCGACAAATGAATCATTTGTCGGGTTTTTTACGGATTTCTAAAATAATTTCTACATTAAACTCAATATTTCTTTTTTATAAGAATCATACTCTCCTTGTAAAATTAATCCGTTATCAAGGAGTTTTTTGTAGTTCTGAAGTTTTGCAAAAAGTTCATTTTGTGTCAATTCACCTGATATTTTTTCAATTGAAGCACCCGTGTTTTCCTCAATGGGTTCAGCATAATTAGAAACTGCAGGCATTATTTCAGCATAATTTATTACCTCTTCCGTTTCAACTTCTTCAACTTCTTCTGCCGAAAATTCTGGAACTTGAACTTTTACTTCCTCGGAAACCGCATTATCTGTTACAGGATTTTTCAAAATATCTAATTGTTCCTTAGCATAAGTAAAAATCTTTCTGGCCTGAATCTTTGGAATATAATCAATGGAGACTTGTATTTGTGTTTTGGTCGAAAACGAAAACTCTGAACCTAAAATATTCTCTTTAACAAAAGTGCCTTCAATTTCGTCCCAAGTAAAATCAGTAAAATTCATTGTTAGACCTAAATTTTTTGGCTGACAAATAATAATTCGTTTATTCGTAACCACAACACTATCAGGAAAAACAGTAATGGCGGGCTTTTTTTGAACGGCGATATAACCTATTTCTTCATTTTTCATTAATAAATCATTCAGTTTTGAAGTAATTTTTTCAATGGCTTTTGGGTCTTGTTCTTCGTTCAGGAATTTTTTAAGATTATCAATCATAGTATTTAATTTAAATAGTGTTCTGAAATGTTTTGCAAAAGTAATGCCTAATTCTTTAAATCAATAATTTCATTTTGTGATTTTTTTGTTAAACTTTTGAAAACCAATTCATAGGAATCATCAATCATTTCTTTGACAAATTTGTCTGGAACTTCGCTATTAATGACAATTGTATTCCAATGCACTTTACTCATATGAAAAGCCGGTTTGATGTCGTCGTATTGCCCACGCAATTCCTGGGCATATTCTGGATCACATTTTAAATTGACTGAAGGTGTTCCTTTTTCCCATTGGATTAACGAAGATAACGCAAACATTTTTCCACCCACTTTAAACACCAATGTGTCTTTATCAAACGGAAAATGTTCTGTTACTCCTTTCTTAGACAAACAATACTCGTAGAAGGCTCCCAGATTCATATTATTCCTTTTTTCCTATTTCTCCTAAATGAGTAAACTTAAAACCTGTTTCATATTTCAATCCATAACCCATCATTCTATCCATCGAAGAATGGGCAAACAAGATAATTCCAGCGAGTTGAACTAAGTTATTGGAAAAGTAAATACCACATAAATAGACTAGGATTGCAATTCCCTTGTGATGAAATAAATTATACAGAAATGCTCCCGATTTGTTGCCAAAAGCGTATCCAATCATTGATAAATCTGGCACAAGAATCAGAACCAAGAACCACCACCAAGCATAATCTAACTGGTTAAAAAGATAAATTCCAAAAAGAAACATACCAAATTCTTCGATTTTCAAAGTTGTTTTCATGTTTTTTAAGTTTAAGAATGAAAAAGCTATTCAATTTATTTTTCCAAATTTATCAAAAACAAATCACTAGCAATTCCATCCGTCAAAAATTTTCCTTTTTTGGTTGCTTTTAAAACATTACCTTCAATAGAAAGTAAGTTGTCGTCAAGGAATTTTCTTGCTTGAGTTTGTAAATATTCTAGATATTCACTTCCGAATTCATCCAAAATTCTTTCCAAAGAAACACCCCAAATTGTTCGCAAACCCGTCATAATATATTCGTTATAACGGTCGGTTTTCGATAAGATTTCAGTTTCGCTGGGTAATTTATTTTCCTCCAATGATTTTAAATAAATAGAATTATTCGAAACATTCCAACTTCTGGAAATGCCATCATAACTATGTGCTGAAGGCCCAATTCCGATATATTTTTTTCCCAACCAATACGCCGAATTGTTCTTCGAAAAATAAGTTGGCTTTCCAAAATTCGATAATTCATAATGGATATAATCATTCGCTTCAAGGGTTTCAACAAGAATAGTAAAATGTTCCTGCGCTAAATCATCATTGGGTTTTGCAATTTTTCCGGTTTGAATGAGTTTGTTCAAAGCCGTTTTGGGCTCTACCGTCAAAGCATAACTTGAAATGTGCGGAATACGAAAAGATAAAGCGGTTTCTATATTCTGTTTCCACTTTTCGTTGCTCATGCCCGGTATTCCGTAAATTAAATCAAGGGAAATATTGTCAAAATATTTTGTGGCTTCTTCAAGACACTCTTTGGCTTCAGCCGAATTGTGAGCACGATTCATCATCGTTAAATCGTCTTCAAAAAAAGATTGAACCCCAATGGAAAGGCGATTGATTCCGATTTTTGAAAGTTCTATCAAATATTCTTTCGATAAATCATCAGGATTGGCTTCGAGCGTGATTTCTGGGTTTGGAGCAACTTTATAATTTTTATAAATCGTATCAATCTGCAATCTCAAATCTGCAATCTGCAATCTGCTCGGAGTTCCTCCACCGAAATAAATTGTTTCTATCGTATCATTTTCAAACTCATTTTTACGCATTTGAATTTCTTTGGCTAAAGCCAAAACCATCTCGCCCTTCTTCTTCATCGATGTCGAAAAATGAAAGTCGCAATAATGGCAAGCCTGCTTGCAAAAAGGAATATGAATATATATACCGCTCACTTCTTCACTCTACTTTCATTGTTCTTCACAAAAGCATCCCAACCAGTATAACTTTTCTCCCCAACCACTTTCCCGGAATTGAAAAAATGACAAACTGCAGCCGCCAAACCATCGGTAGAATCCAAATTTTTAGGTAATTCTTTTAATCCTAATAATTGTTGGAGCATTTTGGCAACCTGTTCTTTACTCGCGTTTCCGTTTCCGGTGATTGCCATTTTTATTTTCTTGGGTTCATATTCGGTGATGGGAATATCTCTCGAAAGTCCCGCCGCCATTGCCACGCCTTGGGCTCTTCCCAATTTCAGCATTGATTGCACATTCTTGCCAAAAAACGGTGCTTCAATTGCAATTTCATCTGGATTATGAGTGTCGATTAACTCGATGGTGCGTTCGAAAATGATTTTTAGTTTTTGATAATGGTTGTCGTATTTAGACAATTGCAATTCGTTAAGTTGAATAAAATGCATATTCTTTCCGACTACTTTTATCAAACCAAAACCCATAATGGTAGTTCCTGGGTCAATTCCTAATATGATGCGTTCGTTTGCCAAAAGATTTGTTTAAAGTTTAAAGTTCAAAGTTTAAAGTTTTGTTACTTTGCACTAATGATTTCAATATCTCACAAAGCTAAACAATTCCTCGTACTTCTTATCAAACTTTTGATTGTTGGCGGTGCATTTTATTTTATTTACAGCCAACTAGCGAATAACGACAAGCTCGATTGGGAGAAATTCATTATTCTTTTCAAAAAAAACCAATCCGTTGCTGGAATCAGTTTTATCTTGTTGTTGAGTGTTTTGAATCGGTTCTTTGAAATTTTGAAATGGCAAAATTTAGTTTCTTATCTCCATAAAATTTCTTTACCCGAAGCAACCAAACAAGTTCTTGGCGCACTAACTGCTGGATTATTTACGCCAAATGGCGTGGGTGAATATGCCGGAAAAGCATTGTTTTTTGAAAAATCGAAAACTAAAAAAATTGTATTCCTGAATTTGATTTGCAATGGAATACAGATGATTTTGTCGATTGTATTTGGAACAATTGGGTTATGGGTTTTGGGTTATGGGTTTTGGGTTTCGATTATTTTTTTATCCGCTTTTGCCCTTTGGATTTTAGGATTTGGATTAAAAAAATTCAAAATCAAAGGATATTCTATCGAAAAACTGATTCATAAAACCAACGAAATTCCAAAATCGATTCATCAAAAAAATATTTTCTTGGCCGTTTGTCGGTATTTGATTTTTTCGCATCAATATTATTTTCTATTCTTAGCTTTTGATGTTGATTTGCCTTATTTAACAATGATGGCAACTATTGCAAGTGTTTATTTCTTGGCCTCTTCATTGCCTACATTCCAGTTTCTAGACTTTGCTGTAAAAGGAAGTGTTGCTGTTTATTTCTTTGGGATTCTTGGCGTCAACGAATGGATTGTCGTTTTTATCAGCACTTTAATGTGGTTTTTGAACGTAGTTTTACCTGTAATAATTGGCAGTTATTATGTAATGAATTTCAAAACTAAAATAGCGCAATGATTTTTGTTTTATACATAATCATCACAATATATTGCCTGGCAATAGTTGCTCTTTTTTATGGATTTACAAAAGTTAATTCCTTTGATTATCTTGGGGTAAAACCAAAAACCAAATTCTCGATTGTAGTTCCTTTTCGGAATGAAGCTGAAAATCTACCAAATCTTTTAAACAGTTTTTCAAAATTAAATTATCCGAATGATTTGTTTGAAGTAATTCTGGTTGATGACGCTTCAGATTTTAGATTTCAGATTAACGATTTTAGACCCGAGCGGCAGCGAACTGGCGAAGCATTTCAGATTTCGTTGATTGACAACATTCGGGTTTCAAATTCACCAAAGAAAGATGCGATTACAACAGCAATTCAAAGCGTAAATAACGATTGGATTATCACGACGGATGCAGATTGTGTAGTCAATAAAAACTGGTTATTAGCATTGGACAATTACATTCAACTTCATAAGGTTTTGATGATTGCCGGCGCTGTTTCTTATGATTGTCAAGATTCTTTTTTGCATCATTTTCAGCAATTGGATTTGGCGAGTTTACAAGGAGCAACCATTGGAAGTTTTGGGCTAAAAAAAGGTTTTATGTGTAACGGTGCCAACTTTGCATATACAAAATCGTTTTTTCAAGAACTAAATGGTTTCGAAGGAAATGACAGAATTGCCAGTGGCGACGATGTTTTTTTGTTGCAAAAAGCGATTGCAAGATTTCCTGAAAAGGTTCATTATTTAAAATCTGAAAATACTATTGTTGTCACAAAACCTTTGAACGATTGGAAATCTCTGTTTTATCAAAGAGTTCGTTGGGCTTCGAAAACGGGTTCGTACCAAAGTGGTTTTGGAAAAGGTTTGGGCTTGGTGGTTTTTGGAGGGAATCTGGCCTGGGTGTTGGGTGTTGGGTGTTGGGTTTTGGGTTTTATTATGTTTCAAGATATCTTTTTGCTGTCTCTTTTGAAATTTATTGTTGACGCAGTTTTGATTTTTAAAGCAAATCATTTCTTGACTAAAAATAGAATTCGTTATTTGATTTTGGGAAGTTTGCTATATCCGTTTTTTAGCGTGAGTGTAGCTTTGTATTCGTTGTTTGGAAAATATGAATGGAAAGGAAGACGGTTTTAAATTGCATAATTCCTAGCCCAGATTACTTCACTATATTTTTATTTTAATTGGAGTTCAGTGAACTTCGTTTGCAGTGGAAATCCTTTATGTTTTTTCTTTAAAACATAAAGATTGCAACGGATAGCTGGAAAAAGCTCCACCCTTCGACTGCGCTCAGGATGACAAAAACCTATTCTACTTTAAGAATAACCGGCAAAATAAATTGTGTTTTTACAGGAATTCCGCGTTTGATGGCTGGATTCACTTTTGGAAAACCGACCAAACGAGCTTTTAGGATACTATCGATTTTTATGGTGTCATAAGCCACGGAATCTTTTGGAAATTGAGGTTCAAATTGCATCGTGGCATTCGGAAAAATGGTAACTTTTACTTCAATTGTGTCCAATTCAGGATAGAGAATTGATAATGTGTCAACGCTCAGTTTTTCTTGGATTAGTTGAGTCATATATTCGAAAAAGCATTGCTGGCGTTGGGATTTGTTTTCGATTTTCTCGCAATCAGCTACTGATGGATATTCGTCGACTTCTTTCCAATTGATGGCTTTCAATTCCTTTTGCAGCAAATCTTTTTCTGAAGGCACTTGCTTATCAAAGTACTGACAGGAATTAAAAAGTAATGGCAATAAAAGTAATATTAGAATAATTTTCCTCATATTCGTAAAAGAAACAAATGCTGTTTTAATTTTGTCTAAAAGTACTGCTTTAATTTTCAAAAATACTAAAAAATACTTTATGGATTCGTTGCTGTTGATTATTGGTTTTATGTTAATGATTGTTGGCATTTTTGGAAGTTTTATACCTGTTTTGCCTGGTCCAAGTTTAAGTTGGCTAGGATTATTGTTGCTATATTTCACAAATGCTGTTCCTGCGAATTATTGGATTCTAGGAATTACTTTACTGATTACCATAATTATTTTGGTTTTGGATTATGTGATTCCTGCTAAAGGAACCAAGAAATTTGGGGGAAGTTCTTATGGGATTTGGGGAACAAATATCGGTTTGATTGTGGGGATTTTTGCGCCTATTCCTTTTGGATTTATCATTGGTCCTTTTGTTGGCGCCTTCGTTGGGGAATTAATTTACGATAATAAAGACCATAGCCGAGCTTTGAAAGCGGCAACCGGTTCTTTTATTGGATTTTTAGCTTCTAGTTTTATGAAGTTTGTGGTTTGTATGATGTATTTTGGATTGTTCCTTTGGATTGTTTGGGAGAATAAATCCGAATTATTTTAAACACAAACAGCCTTAAAATCAAAAAAGCCATCCACAAAAGTGGAAAGCTTTTCATTGGTCTAACTACTAAACCGTGCTACGAGTTACAAAGTCGTAGCGAAAACAACACAACTACTTTAGATGCCTTTTTGGGGCAAAAAAGCGATTCATCTCTGAATCGCTTCTCCCCAATTTAGCGGTCTGGACGGGACTCGAACCCGCGACCCCATGCGTGACAGGCATGTATTCTAACCAACTGAACTACCAAACCTCTGCTTTATTGCGGTTGCAAATATACTATAGAATTTTGTTTCTACAAGTGTTTCTGCGAAAAACATTTCATAAATTTTATATGTTTTATCCAAAGTTTTGTTTTTCAACTAAATATGTCGTCAATACTTTCTCAAAACTGTCGGCAACCCCAACAGGCACGTACTTAATTCTGTTCTGGGAACAAGTTAAAGCCAGCTTTTTGAAGTAACTATTCACTCCCTTTTCATATTCGCTCTTAACATTATCGGCAAAAATGTTTACCTCATCGCCAGTTTCCAAGTCAATAAACTTCCTTGGAGCATTATCAAAGTCGAAATTAAGCTCCGTTTTGTTGTCAATAACGTGAAATAAAACCACTTTGTGCTTGTTGTGTTTCAAATGTTGCAAAGCTGTAAATAGCGCTTCTTCATTGCCCGACTGAAACATATCTGTAAACAAAATTATCATCGAACGGCGGTGAATTTTTTCCGCAATTTGATGCAAAAATGTAATTGTATCCGTGCTTTTTTGAACTTTAGGTTTTTCCAATAGATTTTCGAGAGTATTCAAAATCATTCTATGATGGCGATCGCTTCCTTTTTCGGGAGAATAATATTCATATGAATCTGAAAACACACTTAACCCAACTGCATCGCGCTGTTTCTTCAAAATATTCATCAAAACGGCTGAAGCCAAAACAGAAAATCCTATCTTGTTTTGGAAAAATTTTTCTTTGTCTTCCAATTTTGGATAATGCATTGATGATGAATTATCGATAATAATGTGGCAACGTAAATTGGTATCTTCTTCGAATTTCTTGGTGTATAATCTATCGGTTTTTGCAAACAATTTCCAATCGATGTGTTTGGTGCTTTCGCCAACATTATAGACTTTATGTTCAGCAAATTCAGCAGAAAAACCGTGAAAAGGACTTTTGTGCATTCCTGAAATAAAGCCTTCTACTATTTGGTTAGCCAACAATTCAAGATGCTGAAAACTAGAAATTTTCTCTATTTGCGATTCAATCTTCATCTTTCAAATGTATTAAAAGATTGAATGATTAAAAAATTAATAGATTATAAATAAAAAAGGCTTGACTTTAGCCAAACCTTTCAATATAAATTATAATCTATTGATTACAACAATGCGTCTAAACTATCAGCGTAGGTTTGTTTAGGAGCAACTCCCACTTGTTTTCCTACTACTTCTCCGTTGTGAAAAACCAATACTGTTGGAATATTTCTCACACCATATTTTGCAGCAAATTCTTGGTTCGCGTCAACATCTACTTTTCCAACTATTACTTTTCCTTCATATTCTTCTCCAAGTTGGTCGATGATTGGTCCAACCATTCTACACGGTCCACACCAAGCTGCCCAAAAATCTACCATTACTGGCTTTGTTGATTTTAAAACTACTTCCTCAAAAGTAGCATCTGTTATTGCTAATGCCATATTCTTATTTTTTAAATTTATTTATTTTTGTAATGCAAAGATAAAGAAACATTTGAGTTCCGAAGTGTAACTTGTATTACATTTAACTATTTATAAATTGGTATAACTTATCAATTCAGCTTAAAAATGGTTTATTTCCAAAGTTTGTCGTTTTGCCAATTTTCAGGAAATCCCATTTCTTTTTCTTGTTTCATTGGACAATTAGACATTAATTCTTTTAATCTTACTTTTAATGTTGTCTTAGGACTTATGATTTGCAAAATATACTCAATACAACAAATCGTTGCATATAGTTTATTAGTATATATTTTATTGTTTTCTAAAAATTGAAATTTAGTGTTGTAAGGCAGTTTTATTTTTGACAACCTTCTATTCCAAATTCGACCGTGATGTGCACAGATGTTTCTTAAATTACAGAAACTATGCATCCAATTCTCAAGTATAAGAGCATCGGATAATCCAAAATGATTTGCAATTACTTTTTTCTCGTTTCCTTTTTTTAAGTTTTGGAATATTTTAGACAACAATCCCATACTACTAACTTCTAGACTCATCCAACAAGGCGGTTCGCTAGGGCTAGTGTATTTAGTTTTATAATGATCTATAAAAGTTTCATTACTTCTATCCACTTCTTTTTGAAGAGAATCTAATTGGTTTACAAAACGCATTGTATC
>NZ_JAYWCK010000023.1:0-53774 GCF_043780635.1 Flavobacterium sp. | reverse complement strand
TCGAAAGTGGTCATAAAACGTAATTTTTGTGCAAAGGTACGTTTTTTATAAGGATGTAAGCTTTTCTTGTTTTTTTGATATTTTATTTGAATTTTAATTTCCAAGAAACACTAATGGTATAAAACCATAAATAATTCCCTGAATCAAAACTTTTTTCCTGATGTGTAATACCTAATTGGGTTCCCCAGGAACTTTGTTTATTGTGATTCGAAAAATAATAGTCTACTTTGAATTTTTGAGATTTTAAAGTGATTATTTGAATAGCATTTAATTGAGTATTGAAATGATTGTCTTCCGGAGAATATCCAACACCTAATGAAAAGCCTATATAATTATCGGCATCACTTTTATACTTTCGATACCCTAAAGTCCCTGAAGCGCTTACTCCGGAATTATTAGGTGTTATATATGGGCGTAAAGTCCAATAATCATTTCCATGGTACCATCCAACGGATCCCGTATAAATTGTTGTTGTAGTACTATATTGTAGCCCTTTAATTCCTATGGAAACTTCAAAACTATTGGGAAGTGATTTGTACACTTCAACTCCATATCGGAAATCTGGGAATAAAAATGAATTGGAAACACCAAAATTAAGATAGCCATATACGCCTTTTGTGATTTTGGGGTATAAGTCTACTTCATATTGAGTTCCGTTTTCATTAAACCTTCTGTCTAAATTTATTCGTCCTATAATACTACCATATTTTGTTTGTCGACTATAAGAAAATGAATTGTAAAGCATTGGATTAAATTTTTCTGAATACAAATCAATTGAAGATTTTAATTCAATAGAGTTTTTTCTTAGCTTTTCGTTGAGACTGATTTTATACTCTTTTGCTTTTTGATCTTCTGGATTTTTATCTAAAATCATTTGAATAGTATTAAAGGCCTCAATGGGATTGTTTGTTTTTTCTTGTGCACCAGCCTTTAAATATAAAATTTCAGAATCTTCAGAAAATTTTTTTAAAGCTTCAGTTGTCATCTCTAAAGCAGAATATGGTGAGTTTCCCCAAATTTCGTTATTTATTGCTGCTATCCAAGTGCTTTTTCGTTTGATATCTCTATCCAAAATATAATCAAACTCTTTTTTTGCTTTTTTATATTCCCCATCCCAGGAATAAGTAGTACCCAAAAATTCTCTAACATCAAGGTAATCGGGATATTTAGATAGGATAAGTACTAAAGTATCTTGTGCTAGTTTTCTCTGTTGATTAAATGCTAAATCACGTGCATTTTTGAAGGCAATGTCAGGGTCGCCATTGATTTTTTTTACTTGACAAAATGACAAGGAGTAACATGAAAAAGTCAATAATATCGTGAGTTTAATAACTATTTTTGAAATCATTATTTTAATTTTTTTTATGGAGTCCGGTAGTACTATACAATTTTAGCCCAGTTTTTTTAATAATGACTGATAATAAATTTTGATATATCATCATTTGTCAGGAATCCGTGTATTAATATTGGTTTTTCATTTGAATTAATCAACTTTTTTAACGCAGCTAAGTCCTTCTGATTAAAAGTTGGAGATAATGGATAATGGATGTAATTCATAGAATAATTTGTAAAAAGTTTTTTTTCATTAACAATCCATGGTTTGTTTTCTTTTACATTATTGTCAAGCGTAGAAATTACTGTTTTAAAATCGTTGAGAATAAACATGATAAATTCATCATCAGTTGGGTATGGAGTTAAATATACACCTTCTTCCAATTTAAAATATTTCCCTCTGGTCCAGGTAGGAAGTTCTTCAATTTTGCGAATATTTGAGGTTACTTTTGTATTATTTTTAGCGCCATATTTTTTAGCAACAGATTTAAAAATATTTACCCGGTCGCGCCCAAGATAGCAATGTACATAATAAAGACCTTTTTCATTTTCGATAAACTTCTTTGCAACTTGAAGTGTTTTTTCATTTTTAGAAATCCAAGGCATCATAGGCATATTAATTAACTTGATACCGTATTTTTTAGTAAGTTCACTTTCGTCTTTCATCAAAGCGGGTTCAGCTGGAATTACCATTTCATTCAATAGTGAAATTATGCCATCATATCCTTGTTCTTTTAGAGATTTTATCATTTCTTCGTTTGGATATGAGCCATAATCAAATTCCAGATGGTCATATTTATCTTCCTGATTTTTTATATTGGTTGTTAAATTCTCTCCGGAATAACTTATCAACCATTGTGGATTAAAACTAAAAATATAGACTGATGCTAGCATAATAAAACTTAATATTCCCAGAACAAACCTTTTTACAGATTTGTTTTTTGATCCTTTTATTAACCTGTTGAATAAAAGTGCCAGAAAAAAAGAAGCAATTATATAAACGATGATGATCAGTTTTCCTAAAATATTTTCTTTAGACATTTCCATATTTGTTGAATGCGAATATTCGGCCAACCATTTTGAAGGACCTGCCAATAACACCCATAAACCCAAAGGGAACCCAATGCACAGCCAAAAGTATAAGAATAAGATTACTGATTGACTTTTATTTTTATTTTCCATACTGATATTAATTTAAAGAAAAGATTATTTATAACAGAAAAGTAGAAAAGTCACATGAATATACTCTTTACCTATTTGCTGTAATAACCCTCTTTTCATCTATTTCATCTAATTTTCGACCTTATTATTAATTCCTTTTCGAACCATTTTTCCCCATTTTTTCTTTTTATTAAAATAGTAATCTATATTTCCTATAATTGCTGAATATAGTATAACTGGATGATTCACTAAAGGTTCCAGGATAGCTATCAATACTAATTTAAAGCCTGTAGCCTTCTTTTTATATTGATGAAAAGTAAGTTCTTCCGAAACAATTGCCACTATAGAAAACAGAACCGAAAATAAATAGGCCATAATAATAAAAGCTAAGGCATAATCCCATCTTACTTTATTAAGAAATATAAGAATTCCAAAAAAAATAATACCAGCAACTTCTATAATTGGAGCCATTCTTTCGAAAAAGAACCAATAGGGATAACTGATAAGTCCTAGGGTTTTATATTTAGGATTAAAGCCTATTTTGCGGTGTCTTTTAAGTGTTTCGATAGTTCCTCGAGTCCATCTGTTTCTTTGTGAAATAAATGTTTTATAATTGTGTGGAGCTTCTGTCCAGCAAAGAGGGTCTGGGATATAAGCTACTTTGTATTTTTGTTTTGTGTCTTCTAAATATCGTCTCATTCGCACAATGATCTCCATATCTTCCCCGACAGTATTTGTGTCGTAACCACCCACTTTAATGGCTAATTTTTTATCAAATAAACCAAAGGCTCCTGAAATAACCAACAAACCATTTAGTCTGCTCCATGCCATTCTTCCCAATAAAAAGGCTCTAAAGTATTCTAAAATTTGTCCTTGTTCTAACCATGTTTTAGGAAAGTTAACATCAAGTAATTTACCATCCTTGACAGTACATGAATTGGCTATTCTTATTACTCCCCCTGCCGCAATTACTCTAACGTCTGTTGATTCTAGAAAAGGTTTGATCATTTTTTGAAGAGCATCTTCCAATAACAAACAATCTACATCTATACAAGCAACATATTTGCTTTTACTCACATTCAATCCCGTATTTAAGGCATCTGCTTTTCCTCCGTTTTCTTTGTCAATGACGGTTAATTTATCAAATGCAGGATTTGTAGATTTATAAATGCCCTTTCTTACTGGTTTTGTTTTAATCTGTTCATTGATGTAATGGTCTTCTATTTGAATCAGGTCATATGCTTCAATAAGTTTGCTTAAGCTATCATCTTTACTTCCGTCATTTACAATAATAACATCATAATTCACATAATGACTCGATAATATGGAACGAACATTTTCAACAATGTTCAAACTTTCATTGTAGGCAGGTGCTATAATTGAAATTGAAGGAGTAAATGTCGAAGATAATATTTCCTTGTAATTAACAAAGCTATTTTTCTTAACATATTCAATTGTTTCGATAGCCGAAATTATCGCTAATATGACATAAGATGCAATTGCAGTTAAAGAAAAAATAAGAAAGAAATAATGAATGATTGTCATTATAATTTGTAATGTACTTGTATCCATGCTCAATTCGTTTTACGCGGTTAATGATTTATTTAATTCGGCCTCATTTAACCCACCCTCTTCAAAATTGATGCTTTTCAAAATTTCACATACTAATAAGTTAATTTCAAAATTTTCGTGATGCAGGTGTTCCTGTAAAAAGTGTTTGTCATTATTATCATATACATTTTCTATCATTTTGAGAAACGCGATTTGTTCTTCATCGCTACGTTCTTTAAATTTATTTTTCAAAATGTTTTTAACTTCAAAGATGTTCAAATGACTTAATGCAGAAATTGCATTGATCCTTATGTCTTCACTCTCATGATTCAACAGTTCGATTAGCTCTTCTTTTGCCTCAAATTGATTGTAAACTTTAGCAAGTTTTAAAGCAAATAGGACCACAGAATCATTTGAAGATTTTAACCATGGTTTAATATCTACAATTTGCGCTTCATTGTTAAGTTGAAGGACTTCCAGCAATTGAATCTGATCCCATTCAGATAAGGAGGTTTCTAAAACATTCAAAAATTCAAGTCCCTTAAAAGCGTATAAATGAACTAAATATAATTGCATTTCTTTACGAACTTCTCTTTTCGGATGGTTGATGTTGTTCATTATTATTTTATGAACTGACTTTATTTTAAATTGTGTCAGTTCCCTGATTCCGGTAGCGATAACATCCCATTTTTTATTTCTGAGTTTGGCTAAAGAGTAACGCAAAAGTCCCAGCTTAATGAAGAGTGTATCGACAGATTCGCCCATTTCACCAGATATCTCATTTCTTAACTTCAATAAAGTTGAAATAATAATTTTCCTTTTAAATGGATCAGCTACACATTTTTTTAATTCATTGATAATTGATTGTTGCTCTGGGCTAAAGGCCTCATCATAATTTCCTGCATACAAATAGGTTACAAGATATAATTCATATTTCTCTTGATACTTAGCCTCTATCTTTTCATTAACTCTTAAATGGTTTCTTAAGTATTTAAGGTAAATTATTAACAATGCAATAAATATGAAAAAAATACCGCTTAGGCCCCAAACCAATTGGATTATTGATGAAGAGTGTTTTAAAGATTCTAAAAAATGTAGGTTATTGTTCAAATTTGGTGGCTTATGTTATTTTTGAAATATTAAATCAGTAATCTTTTTACCCTGATGACTAATTCATGTGGACTAAAAGGCTTACTCATAAAATCAGTAGCTCCTAAATCAAATGCTTTAAGTACGATTTCTTCTTGCCCAGCTGACGAAAAGACTATTATTGGAGTTTGTATATTCAATTTGTTTCTTACATGACTGATTACCTCTAATCCGCTGACAAAGGGCATCATAATATCGGTCAAAATTATTTCTGGATTATGCTCTTCTATTAATTCGATTGCTTGCTTTCCATCTACAGCAATAAGAAGTTTATACCCCTCTTTTTCTAATCTAAATTTCAGCAGCAATGAGAGGACTGAATTATCTTCGGCTAGAACAATTTTTTTAGTACTATTCATTTTGTTATTATTTGAAATGGGTAAATTCAGATATAAAGTACCAGAAAATAATTTGTTAATGGTTTTTTATTATTTCCATTTTTTATTTTCTTCTATATTAGGTTCGGCATTGTAGGATTTGATTTTTAACTGGATCTTGGCTTTTTAACTTTAATTAATTATTGATAATATTTACCAAATTTAATATATATATTTTTAAAATATTCGATAAAATGCAAAAAATATTCGATAAAATGCAAAAAAAATAAATTAATATAAAATTATTACTACATAATTTCTAAAAAGGTGTCTTAATTATTTTGTGAAGTGGATTTATTTCCTAACCATATTCCTTTTACGTTTACCGAAATAACCTTATCAAAAATAGCTTCGGGATAATCAACAATTGGCATTACTACGCCTTCGATTCCTGCATTATTGAAAAACACATCAATTTTACCAAATAATTTTACGGCCTCATTTACATAACGTTCTACATCAGCCGCCTTCGAAACATCAGCAACACAATATTCTACATTTTCGCTGTTTAATTCACTCACGATTTTTTTCAATAGATCTTCACTTATATCCACCAATAAAACTTTGGCACCTTCTTCTAAAAATAACTTCGCAGTAGTTTTTCCGATACTGCCAGCGCCACCAGTTATAATGGCTACTTTGTTTTTTAATTGTTTCATGATTATTATTTATTTTTTTATTGAAATAATATAAATTCACTTTGTCAGTTAATCAAAAGTTGCAATGTTTTGGTTCTGTGTTGTAGAATGTATTACAAACAGGACAAACAAAATATTTTGAAGGCAAGCTTGTTTAAGGGATGCTATTGATGTAACCCAAAGCTTGTTCAAAAAATATTTTTTAGCTCTATCTTCTTAGCTAAAAAGGCATAAAAGGGCAGTTTGATTATTTGCAGTTTCAGTTTTTTTTGTAAAACCAGGATACATTGTTTTAGCTAAATAGTCTTCTCCAATGATATAGTTAAGCAAATTTTTATTTGTTGTTTTTACATTGTATTCAGAAGTTTTTATAGGAATTATTGAACTAGCATCTTTAGTTCCAGCTTTTTGATTTGCGGACTGAATATTTTCGGATGTTTCACCTTCATTGATGCTAATTGAAGATGAAATCGAAAGCTAGGTATTTTGTGTTTTGTATGTTGTTTTTTTTAATTTTTTCTACTCCTGCTCCTTAATGCTATTATAATTACAACAATTATAACAATAGAAATTATCCAAAATCCATAACCCATTCCCCAATTCATTCCCCAAGAATTATTGTTCATCATATTATCCATTTTATTCTTAAATTAATTTGTAACTGATTTGTTACTTTACAAAGTTCAGCAATCCTAAAACAAAAAATCTTATACAATATTGGAAAATAGTTTCATGATTTACACATTTAATTTGTAAAAAATTGTTCTAAACTTGCTGCGAAGCAGCGGACTAAAATAGTCCAAAAGTCAGAGTTAATAATGTTGGAATGGTGTTTAGTAATGGGTACGAAGAAGGGAGACTTCATTAGTTGAGAATTAAATTAGTATTTCTCTTTATTTTTTTCTGTGACTATAACAAAAATATATTTTTACCATAAAATTTAATTAATTCAAAATAAAAGAAATTTTACTTGTCTTTTACAAAAAGAACTACTTAAAACCCCTCAAAAACACCCAGTCCAAATAAGGCAAAATCATATTTTACAGGATCATTTGGGTCGAGTTCGCGAAGTTTCGCATCTAATTCAGACAAAGCTTTTCCGTCATTTTGTTTACGGGTGAGCAAGCCTAGTTTTCTAGCCACATTCCCGGAATGCACATCAAGCGGACACGAAAGTAGAGAAGGGGATATGCTTTTCCAAATTCCCATATCAACACCTTTATTGTCTTGTCGGCACATCCATCTTAGATACATATTGAAAAAGGTAATTAAGGTAGCTTCTTTACGATGCAATTCTTTCCTTCAATTGTTCAATTGTAGTAATTCTTCCAGTATCAATATCCAGTTGTATAAAAGCTTTTTTCAGATACCTTATGGATGAATTAGCAAGTATTTCTTTCAAATTATCAGGTTCATTTTCCTTCTCTTTTTCTAATTGTATCAACTTGTTTCTTCTAATTTCCGAGTTAGCAATAAACTTATCAGCAACGGCATTAGCTTCATCCAAATCATAAACAAACGGTTCTATTGGTTCGATTTTAAAGCCATATAAGCCATCATCAGAAGCCTTATATGCAATATTGATTTCATTCGATAAACCTTCTTTAAATCCATTGTTTAAGTCGCACACGAATGCTTTAAAAGGATTCCAGTTTCTCTTGATTGTAGGTACTGACATACTTATTTTAGAAGCTATTTTTTTCTGGGTAATAATACCCTCAATTTCAAAATTCCAATCTTCTATTGCATCATTAATAGCTTGTTGAGTTCTATCGGTTTTAAATTTACCCATTAATACAGCAGTAGTCTTTTGTTTTTCTTTTGCGGTTAATTTTGTTTTTGGATTGAAAATAATTCTTCTTTCTTTATTAAAATTGGCAACAAGTGTGTTTTCTTCTCTTTTTTTCAGTACTCTTTTAATGATATGGGTTAATTCAGATTCACTTATTCTTGGTATACAATACAGGTTTATTTTGTCAGAACAAGCTTTTAAAAACTCTTTACCACCATAAGGATTCAATAGGGCATATTGTGATATTATTGTAAATACTGTTGAATTACGTTTTCCTTCTTCAATTAATAAAGGAATAAATGGAATGCATAATTTTTCCTTGGTTTTAAATAATATATATTCATTTTCATTATCAATAAAGTAATCACCTATGTTATTGAATCTTATTTTATTTGATTTTAAAAAGGTATCATTTACTTCTATACACCCTTCTCCCTTTTTTTTTATAACACTAGATGATACCTTTTTATTTATTGCTTGAAAAATAATAGAATTTTTATTTTCATAAAGATTATTATCAAATGATAATACAGTTTGTTGGGTAGCTTTACAAGCATTCATATCTACTTTTAAACCTAATAAACCGCTAATGGCAATGTAATTATCTTTGAAGTTGTCTAGTGTTAATCCATCAACTTTAACTAGAATTCCTAATCCAGTTTCTGATAATGATTTCCAAGATGCAAAGATGTAAGGATTTGTGGTGTCAATTTGAGTAGCACCATCAACATCCAAATATATTAGTCCAGTTGGTTCAATGATATTGTCATTGGTTGCTTTGCCATTAAATTTAAAGTTAAATCGAATTGTGGGTATTTTTGAGATTTTTATATCTGCATATAATGATGATGACCTGCCTAGTTTTCTTAGGTCTAAAATAGTATTCAGATTCTCGTCACCATTTTTGATTGTTGAAAGAGCTTCATCAATCGTTATGTTTTTTTGTACAAATGAATTTTGTCCATTTTTAAATTTGTTGATTGTAAACATTAAAATTTATTATTTCTGCTTTGTTATTTTGTTTCTGCTTTGGGTGCAGAAACCAGATGTAGGTGTCGACTCCTATTTTATCATCTGGATACCCATAAAAATCTATTTGACCTTCATAAATAAATATACTTAATCTGAAAAAAAAGTAAATAGATTTGGTATTTCTAATGGATTATTCCATTTTGAATTATTCCCAACCAAGATGAGTTGGGAATAGCAATGTTTTTTTTGAATATTAATCATCAAGATTAATATCCTTCATTCTTTTGTAAAAGTTTGGATTGAATTATAAGTTCAAATCTTAAAACAGGCTAAGCACCTTTTTGGGTTCAAGATTCTTTATTTATACCAGATGCAAATCAAGAAAACCAGCATCTATTTAGTGATATTCTCAAATATACACAATTAGGCTCATTGGCACAAGCGAAATTGGGATTATTATCGGAAATGAATAGCATATCACCCCTTATGGGGAGTCCTACCCTCGTTGTCCGCCTTTCCAGGGTGGGTGTATGGCTATTATATGGGCTACGATGATTTCCATCTATTTTTTTACCAAAATTTTTTTCAATTCAATTTCTCAACTCTCTTTTTCAAAAAATTATTTTTTTCAAAAAATCTATAAAAAATAGTTCCTTTAGATAATAATTGAAAATATTTTTTTGATAAAACACACGTTCATACTATACAGATAGACACGTTCTAGCTATAAGGGTTGATAGAAAAAAACCCTGTTTTTGATACTAAAATCAAGGATTCCTTTGGATAGGCTCGTAAACGTTTATATTATATTGATTTCAAAATAAAAATCGATTGTATTTCTATAATCAAAATAGATAAAACAATCGATTAATTATAAATTACATACGTTTACTAATTCACATCTTTATATTAAACAAAATCTTCCTACTTTTATAAAATGATAAAGACTATAATTGTTGACGATGAATTTAACGCCAGTGAGTTTCTTGAAAAACTATTATTGCGTTATTTTCCAGATAAATTCTTAGTTCTTGAAAAATGCGAAAGTGTGGATGATGCAATTCTTGCCATTGAAAAATTCAATCCTGAATTAGTTTTCCTTGATGTTCAAATGCCAAACAAAAATGGTTTTCAGCTATTGAAAGAATTAAAAACTATCAATTTTGAGGTTATCTTCACAACAGCACATTCTGAATTTGCCATTGATGCCATCAAATGCAGTGCTTTGGATTATCTGTTAAAACCCATAAATTACATTGATTTATTAGGAACCGTAAAAAAATATGATGAGAAACTAAATAATGCTTCGCAACAGGAACGATTGTTGTTGCTGATTGAGAATTTAGATATTGGAAATTCTCAATACAATAAGATAGCATTACCCACGGAAACAGGTTATGAATTAATAAAAACCAATGCTATATTATACTGTGAAGCTGATTCTAACTATTGTAAAATTGTTTGTTTAGATGGTAAAAAAATTGTCTTGTCAAAAACTTTAAAATTTATTGAAGAACTTCTTCCTACTTCAATTTTTCAACGAATTCACAAATCTTATTTAGTAAATCTAAATTACGTTACTCGATTTAACAAAACCAATGATTTAATTGTGGAGCTTGCTAATGGTGAATCTTTGCCAGTATCTATCCGAAAAAAAGAAGATTTCATCAATGCTATTATTAAAAAGAAATAATTTTTTGGTTGTTCTTCTGCTGTTTCTTGAAATAGTAGTTGCACAGACCATTCCTAGTAAAAACATCACTATTAATGATGGTTTACCTAGCAATGGTATAAAATGTTTTTTTAAAGATAGTAGAGGTCTATTATGGATTGGAACTGACGGTGGTTTATGTTGCTTTGATGGTACGACTTATAAAGTTTTCAACGAAACAAATGGATTAAAACACGATAAGGTTTGGTCTATTGTAGAAGATGAAAACAAGAATATCTGGGTGTCACTTTACAGGAAAGGATTAGCAAAATACGATGGCAAAAAGTTTACCTACTATGATGAAAAAGACGGATTAGTAAATAATTCTATCCGTAAAATTCATTATTCAAAAAAGTATAAATGTTTGATACTAGCAACTGAAAACGGTCTTGGAATTTTTGACGGTAAACAGTTTAAATCCTTTTTAAAAAAGAATAATGAAAAATTTCAAATCGTTGGTATAGATGAAACGGCTGATGACATATTTATCACATCTAGCCATTTTGGAGTTTATAAACTTTCGATTAATTCGAATATCAAAAAATCAAAATTGGAAAGTACATTTTCCACTAGAGTAAGTTACTCATCTTACATATCGAACAACACTTATTATAGTGGTAGTGCTGACCATAATCTTGTTCTAAAAAATATAGTAAATTACAAGGAAAAATTAATTCCTTGTCCAATTGTTTGGGATTATGCAAAAGACTCACAAAACAATCTCTATTTTACTACTTGGAATGTTACAGACCCAAATGGGGGGTTGTTTAAATATTCTAATAATACGCTGACTAATATTACTCAACAAGCACATATTACATCCACTGCTTTATGGTGTTTATTTTTCGACAAAGAAACGCAACAACTTTGGGTGGGTTCGAATGACAAAGGAATTTTTTGTGTAGATTTAAGTAGAAGGATTCAATTCTTTGAACCATCTTTTTTTGGATTGAAAGAACTGCAAATTCAGGAATTGTATAGTGATACCAACAATAACATTTGGATTGGAGCAAAAGACAATATTATAATTCTTGACAAGGATTTACGCTACAAAACATTTGATATTTCAATTATTTGGAAAAAGCTTTCCCTTTATTTCAAACAAAAAGGGATGAGTAAAATTGAAGAAGATTTTCGTGTTTATGGTGCAAGAGATGGTTTTACATCGTTTAATATTGTACCTGATAATGAAGGAAATACTTGGGTGAATAACACTTGGGGTGTTTTTTGTTTTGATAAGAATTATGAAATTCGATTTTTTCAATTTTTTGGTGGTGGTGGACACTTAGTTTTTGACAATAAAGACCAAGCCTATTTTGGCTATATGTATTCCGATGTTTTATTTATGCCAAATAAATTTGATTGGACTACTCCTCTACAATTAGACGGTAAGAATTCATCAGTACCAAGCGATATAACAAAAATTGTTAAATACGGTAATACAATTTGGTTTGCAACAAACTCCAAAGGATTGTTTTTTCTCCAGAACGGTATTTTTTCTTCATTGAATTTCAAAGGAATGTTCAAGGAAAATAACATCACGGACTTGATTATTAATGATGAAGGTCAATTGGTCATTGGAACAAACAGCGGAAGGGTTTATATCGCCAAATGGAATGGCAAAAGCCTTGATATTTTACACATTTATGTACCTAATAAAGAAATTTACGGCACTTCTGTTTCCTTTGTAGAACAATCAAAAGGAATATATTTTATTGGAACTAATAAAGGAATCAATGTAATTAAAAATAATAAATTCGTTAAACTTATCAATAAATCCGAAGGCATTGAAGATATTCAGTTTAACGATTGCATCAAGGATAAAAATGAAAATTTATGGGTTGCCACTAATAACGGATTGATACAATTGAATGTAGATGAATTTTCTAAAAGTGTAAAAACCAGTAACACACCAATACGAATTACTTCGATTAAAGTCAATGGAAAATTATATTCAATAACGGATTTGTTGATGCGTTGGGGCAGTTATGAAAACAATAAAATAAAACTCGATTACAATCAAAATGATGTGGAGTTAACATTTGCATCTAACAATACATTCAATGCTGATAAGAATTTATTCCGATATAAAATTGTTGGGTTATCAGATACTTGGAGCGATTTTGAATCCAATGGAAGAATCCAATTATTAGGAATTCCAAATGGAAAATACAAGTTGTTATTAGAAGGTAAAAACATAGGAACTGGAGAAATTTTTCAATCAAAAAACCTTGATTTAGTTATCACACCCCCTTTTTGGAAAACTTGGTGGTTTATTTTAGGCAGTATCATTTCACTTTCTTTTATTGGTTTTGTAGTCTATAAAAGGAGAATTCAAGTTGTACAAACGCAAGAAAGAGCAAAATCAGAAGTTCAAAAACGTTTGGCAGAAACTAAAATGGAAGCCTTACAAAGCCAAATGAACCCTCATTTTATCTTTAATGCTATGAACTCTATTCAGAATTATATCATCGATAATAACACCGATGATGCGTTGATGTATATGGGTGAATTCTCTAAACTGATTAGGCAAACACTTAATAATTCTTCACAACAAAGGATTACATTGACAGATGAGATTCAGTATTTACAATCCTATATAACGCTTGAAAATATGCGTTTCAAAAACAAGATAAAATTGGAACTTGTTCTTGATGATGATTTGGATTTATTTGAAACCGAAATTCCGCCTATGCTTCTGCAACCATTCATAGAAAATGTGTTTGTTCACGCTTTTGATTCTAATTCAAAAAACCCGACACTTACACTTTTTTTAAAACAAACAGGAAATTATCTTTATTGTGAAATTAAAGACAATGGCAAAGGAATGGCTACTGAAAACCTGAACAAACTCAATACTTCAAAAGGGATTAAATTAGCGAAAGAACGCATCTCTTTATTTCAACAAGACACTGAGAATGCAGTCACTATTTCTTCAACTTTAACAGGAACTACGGTTGTTTTAAAATTAAAAGCAATTTTTATTTAGGTTTGGCTTAAAACTTGAACAATTCAATGTAATTTATCTGTAAAGCATCGCATATTTTTTCTAAAGTTGAAAGGGTCGCATTGGCTCTTCCTGCTTCTAACCTAGACATATTACTCTTCTCAAAATTGCATTTTGCAGCCAAATCCTGTTGAGATATTTTTTTCTCAATTCGTATCTCTTGGATTCGTTTACCAACCTTTTCTTGTAAGGATTTTTTCAATTTTGAATTATCTTTTATGATAAGTCAAATTTTGTTATATATTTGTTTAATTCAGTTATCGTAAAAGATAACTTAAATAATTATGATTTTCAAAACGATAAATCACGAAAAGCCTGCGATAACTAATTCTTAATTTTTTGACAATTTTTTTGATGTAGGTTTGAGGTAATTAACAAATAAAAGTTTAATAAAATGAAAAAATTACTATTATCGGTTATCATTATTACGATGATGGTGTCTTGCTCAACAAATGAAACAGGAGCACCCGCACCTGTATCTGTGCCAGCACCTATACCTATACCAGTACCTGCTCCAGTACCTGCTCCAGTACCAGTAATAGTAAATCAGACTTGGAATTATATTTCTCTTGGGAAAAATTCCAGAATTTATTTAAAGAATGATGGGACAATTTGGGGGGTTTGGGGTAACTCTTGTGGGCAATTAGGATTGGGTGAAAGTGTAATGCGTAATGGAACAATAAAAACACTAACAAAAATTGGAATCGATTCAGATTGGAAATATGTGCAGACTGATGATTCAGCTACGTTTGCCATAAAAAATGATGGTACGTTATGGACTTGGGGAATTTGTAACACTATTGTGTATGATACTGAAACGAAATACATTAATAAATACATCCCAACCAAAATAGGAACTGATTCAAATTGGAAGTCTTTGTTTTATACAAATTCCACATTACTCACAATAAAAACAGACGGAACTCTATGGGAATGGCTACCAAATGGAAAAAAAGTGGATAGAGGAGATGGATATATGGTCGATGTAATCAGTCCAAAAAAAATTGAAGGAATTTCAAATTGTCAGTCTGTAACTTTTACTTATACTTCAACTTATGTGATAAAAACAGATGGTTCGCTTTGGGCTTGGGGGAAAAATAACTATGGACAATTAGGAGATGGTACTAATATAGATAAAAGCCTACCTACTAGAATTGGAACTGATAATAATTGGAAAACTATTGTTTTTACTTTCGCCACACCATTAGCAATAAAAACAGACGGCACGCTTTGGGCTTGGGGATATAATGAATCTGGACAATTGGGAGATGGCACAAGTATAAATAAAAACATACCTACTAGAATTGGAATCGATAACAATTGGAAAACTATTGTATCTGGAGACAATTATTCTATTGGAATAAAAACGGATGGTACTTTATGGTCTTGGGGAAATAATACATATGGAGATTTGGGGGATGGCACTCGAATTAATAGAAACATACCTACTAGAATTGGAACCGATTTGGGGTGGCAATCAATTTGGATTGGAGTTAGAAGAACTACTGTCTTAAAAAATGATGGGAGTCTTTGGTTTTGGGGAGAAGGCAATTTTTTTGATAATTATGACAGACCACATCTTATGGCTACCGAAGATTATTGAAGATAAATGGAGTTAAATATTTATGTTGAAATAAATCCAGAATTAATTAATAATTCAAAATCATTTTATTATGAAAAAATTACTATTATCGGTTATCATTATTATGATGATGGTGTCTTGCTCAACAGAAGATACTAAAACAAATACATCAAGCCTAATTATAGGTAAATGGAGTGTTGAGAAATCTACTGACCCCACATATCAACCTTGTGATTTTTCAGGATGGGACGAATTTAAAGAAGGGGGTGCTTATAGCAACTATGATAATTGTAGCAAAAGCACAACAAGCGGGTCGTGGTCAATAAATGGAGATAATTTAACAATGATTATGCAAAGTTTTCCCATTCCATTTACGGGTAAAATTATCTCTCTCACACAAACATCTATGGTGTTGAGTTTTGTTCCTTTTGGTAGTGCTACCGCAGAGCAAACAACTTTTAAGAAGATTAATTAAAACTATGTGGAAAATTTTAATGTCCTGTTTTTAAACATTGTATCCAATAAAATCCAGTATAGATTCATCACAACCAGACGGTGCAATTACGCTTTGGAAATTAACATATAAATATAAAAAAAATGAAAAAATTAATATTAGTATTCGTTTTGGTGTTTGCAACATCAATTAAATTATGCGCACAATTTTCTTCTGAGGTATTACGTGGTATTAATCCAACAAAAGGTATTGAATATAATACAAATTTGTTATTGCAAAACGGATTCACAAAGAGCAGATTATCACACCCCATTTATTTTGATTATGAAAAAAATTCTGAAAAAGTTAGGATTTCAGAATCTGAAATTGATTACAAAATCGAAGTAGAACTTAATGAAATTGAATACTATATTAAAGAATTAGTTACACGTTTTGCTCCAAAAAATCGCAAAAGTAAGGTATATAAGCTTCCAGGGAAAAATACAATGCACACTATTTTAATAAATAATAATTTGTTGCTTATTATTAACGGTACTCCAAGTTTTAGGGATAAAACAAAAGGCATTGTTTCTTACAGTATTTCAAAGGTCTAAAATTTTTGTAACTAGATATTTTTATGCTATAATTCTTGTAGCAATAATGAAAGTAAATCAAGGTGTTTATTAGTAAATTCTTAATATGAAAAACAGTTGTCTTAAAATTATTTACGCATACCTAATTGTAGCCTTTTTCTTTTTAGTCTTTGGTTGTGGAAAAACAAGCTCTAGTCAAAATAGCACTTCTGATTCCATCAATTCACAAGTGGTAGATTCATCTTCTTCCAAAACTGAAAATGCACCCTATCAATCTACTTGTGCCAATTGCGAAAAAAATATTAGTGGATATGGTTATAAAATGATTTCAGAAGGCAATTGTATTCCCTGTGAGGAAGAAAATTTAACGGATTGTGTCTTTTGTAGTGAAGCTTGTGGAATAGAAAAAGACAAAAAGACTACTGATAGTTACAATAAAATCCTCAATGAACACGGATATAATTCTATAAGTAACGATGAAAAAAGCGACAATCAATCTAACACGGATTGTTCATTTAGTAGTGATAACGATGTTCTGTCTTATTTGATTGGCAAAACATTTATCCAGCAAGGTGGCGGTATTGAAATTAGATTTAATACTGATGGAGCCATAATTTCTGGAAAAGAAGAATATCAATGGCAAACCTACAAATCATTAAGTGGTTACAAAGGCTATGTCAAATTAGCAAGTATAAATCCATCACACCCAGACGGTACAATTACGCTTTGGGTTTCTTGTCGAGAAAATTCTGTAACCGATGGACAAACAGTCTTATTATACAATTAATTATAACCTTGAAAAATATGAAGAAATTAATAGTATTAACAATATTTCTGTTTTTGACAGTATTGGCAGTTGCCCAGACAAAAACCACCACATATAAAAACAAAAGTGGCAATCCTGTTGGTTATTCAAAGCAAACAGGAAACAAAACAGTTTATTATGATAAATCACATAATAAAACTGGAACTTCAAAAGAATCTAAAAATGGCACTACCACATTTTACAACAAACAAGGAAACAAAACTTCAACAAAAAAGGCGAAATGAAAAAACTAATATTCACTGGAATTATACTCGTTTGGAATATAATAACATATTCACAGAATGTAATCAGACATACTGTTTTGAATGGGGAAACCAAATATTCCATTTCAAAACAGTATGGTATTACTATATCAGAATTAGAAAAACAAAATCCTCAATCAATCCCTGATATAACTGTTGGACTTAATTTATTAATTAAAAGGAATTTCCCGAAAACAGATAAAATTGTTGCCAAAAATTTAGACTCAATTGCAAGGGCAGAAATTTTGCAAGAATATATTAATACTCAAGGTAAGAGTAATACATCACCAATTGCCCAATTAAAAACTGACATTAAAGAAACTAATCCTACACCAAAAGCAGAAATTATTAAAGAAAAAGCACAAATAAAATCCAAATTAGGCATTCAAGAATTTGATTCTAATAATGGCGACCTAAGGAATGCTATCCCAATAGACAATACTTTTGAAAACAAAATTATAAGTTATTTGCCAAACTTTGATGGAAACTCTTGGGGTTATAGAGGAAGGACATATTATATTACGATTGGCAATACAATTAGCACTATTCAAAAAAAAGGAAGTCACGTCACAAATATTTTTACCAATGAGGAATTTCAGTTCAATGAAGATGATATGGATTTTACAGATAGTTATAATCGAGATTCTGATTTCTCTCTCAGAACTATTCACATAGAAAAACAAACAACATCAAATGGAAACAGAATTATATTTAAAAAATTGGTTTTTAACGCTACAAAAAATTGTCTTGAAAATCAAGTATATCCTTTATATGAAACATTTGAGTATAAATTCAATGGGAATATAGAAACCTTTGAAATAAATTCATATAAAGGTGGAAATTCCACATTTGGATTTATTGCTAAGTCAACTTACACAAAAAAAAATTACCTGTTCGTTTACCAAACAACTTTTAAAAAGTTGAAAATATATGATTTAAGCACTTTGAATATAACTAATAAAAATATTTATAATGTCAATAATTGTTCAATTCATAGCATTATAGATGACAATGTTTTTCTTCAATTTGGAGATAAAATCCTTCCTGTTATTATCAAGACAGATATTGGAAAAGTACTTGAAAATTCCCAAATTAGGTTAGGTGGATATGATGAAACTCTAGGTTGGCTAGGAAATATATTTAGTTTATGGGATAAATCTCAAAAGCAATTAAAAGGATTCGTTAATGTGTTTCCTGAGCAATTCAATATTAAAAACCTAAATTATAAGGTAAAGCTATATGATAAACAGTTTAATTTGGTTTGGGAATCTACATTATCAGATATTAAAATTACTGACATACACGAATCTAATGGTTATTTAATAATTGGAGGGTTTACGTTATCAAAAGGCTATGTTGGATTTGCTAACCCTAGAATAGTTGTAATAAATAAAGCTACAAAACAAATAACTTATGACAATGTAATACCTCTAAAATATGGTGAAATTAATAATATATCCTCTGATATTAATGGTAATATAGAGCTTACAATTGATATTTGGAATGTAAAACTAAACGGATATAAACACGATTATTTAGTTCCAAAAATTATATTAGACGAACTTGATTCAAATGGAAAATTTGTAAATAATTTATTTCAATAATGAAGGATTCTTTTAAAAAAAAAACAAGATGAAAAATAATAATCCAAAGCCAAAATATAAAGTTGGAGAAAAAGTTAAAATTGAAAACATCTCTGAAGAGTATGTTGTTTTAAGTTCAAAAAACAATTTAGACGGAAAGGTCATTTATGATTTGCTTCCATTTTATTTTCTAAAATGTGAAGATGTGAGGGAAGACTACATAACTGGTATTGACTCATTAACTTCCCATCAAATAAACGTAGAAGATATATTGGAAATAACTGTACAAAAAATTAACCCATCAAATTGACTGGAATTGAACTTAATAAAATTTAAAAAAGCAATAAACCTTAATAAATTATCAAATGGAAGAAATTAAACTGAAATTACTAGAAAAATACAATTCAATAATTGAGGAATTAGAGAAGATAAATCTACAAAATGAGAAATTCTTAAATGACGCAACAACAAATAAAGATGTTACAGAAGCAGATATGGTTACACGTATGACATTTGCAAAGGATAATTATAGACGTCTTCAGTTTGCAATAGCAGAAAGAGAATCAATAATTAAATAATACGAAACCCTTCCTCTCCCTTCTCGAAAAGAAAAACTGACCTCTTTTCGAGAATGGCTGAATGGTTAAGGCAGTAGATTGAAAATCTACCGAGCCCAGCAATGGGTGTGCGGGTTCAAATCCCGCTTCTTCCGCTGTTCTAGGGGCAAGTATTGGCTTGCCTCTTTTTTATTTTCATTTTGTGAGTTAAACAATAGTTTTTCATTAATACGTTGATTTTAAAATTGATAATTTTCGGCAAATTTTTCCCAGTCAAATAATCCAATACCCGAAACAATTATTTCTTCAATGTCTTTGCCCTTTGGCTCATCATCAATCCATATTACAATTATCGAACTCCCATCATATTGTTTTTCTTTGTCGTCAATTGATTCAGCCATTAGCCACGCTGAATAAGTTATTGGTTTTAATACCTCATTTGAAAGATACCAATCTTTTCTATCAAAAACAGCTCTTCTTTGTCCCCAATTTTTTGGATAGGAAATGTTTTTTATGATTTCTTCATTAATTTCTTTCGATGGCTCTCCCGTCAACAAACCACCGTATGTTTTAGTAAAATGAAAGGCTTCAATCGTTATGATTTTACCTGTTGCCAATTTTATTTTCAGATTTTCCATATTCAGATTCCTTTATCTATAAATATCAAATAAGTCACAAAAAACGAAAAAAAACTAAACATTGAAAAATGCAACCAAGCAGGATTTCTAATATTGTGCATTTTTAGATTATACTTATACGCTATACAACCGCTACCAAATCGAATCCAGTAAAATCAAAACTATTTATTGTGCAAAATATACTATCCTAAATTTGCACTATCAAACTAAATTTTGTACCTTTGGTTTATTCAAAAATTCATAATCTATGAAAAAAGGACGTTATATCCGCCAAAGTTCAACACAACAATCAAATTTGAGACAATTATACAAAGCCCATCCCGATGAAACTTTATTTGTTGATATTATTAGTGGCTCAATACCATTCGGAGATAGACCAGCTGGTAAAAAATTGATTGAAGCGATTGAAGCTAATACAATCAACTATGTCTCTTTCCATGATATTTCCCGTGCTGGAAGAGATACTATAAATGTACTTCAAACATTAAAGTTTTTATTTGATAAAGGTGTAGTTGTTAAAGTCGATAATCTTGGTTTAGAATCAATGATAAATAATAAACCGAATCCTATTTTCAACTTGATTATAACTGTACTTTCCGAGATAAATTCACTTGAGAAAACTACACTTTTGGAGCGTCAAAAAGAAGGGATTGCTGCTGCAAAGAGAAAAAATCCAGATACTTATAAGGGTAGAGTTCTTGGAACTGTTGATACAGAGGATGAAATACTTTCAAAACATAAAAGAACTGTGAAAGCAATGAAAGCAAACCCAACGCTATCCCTACGACAGATTGCAAAACTTGCATCGGATTCAGATTATAAAGTTTCGGCTAATACTGTAAAGAAGGTAAAAGGAATAATGGAAAAAGAAAATAATATATGATTGAAAATAAATCAAAAGCCTTCAAAAATGCCAAGTCCAAAGAGTGCAAAATCATATTTTACGGGGTCATTGGGGTCTAACAGTCGTAATGAATTATCAAGTTCAAGTAAAGCTTTATTATCATTTTGTTTTCGATTCAAAAGACCCAATTTACGTGCCACATTACCAGAATGTACATCTAACGGACAGGATAACTTTGAGGGAGATATGCTTTTCCAAATCCCTAAATCAACACCTGTATTATCATTTCGCACAAACCACCTAAGGCACATATTTATTCTCTTTGCAACCGAACCTTTATCAGGGTCTGCAACGTGTTTTCTTGTTCTAGCTAAATGTGGAATTTCAAAGAAAATTTCATTAAGAGCGTGAATGGCTGGTTGAAGGGAAGTTTCAGTTTGATTTTGAATGAAAATACTCTCCAAGCCACCTTTATTGGTGTAAATGTGTTTTAATGCTTTAATAAAATATTTAAAATCATCCGCATTGAAAGTCCTATGAACAAATCCATCCAATCTTTCCAACTGATAATCATTATGAGTCATAACAAAGTCATAAGGTGAATTACCTAATAAATCCATCATTCTATGACCGTTTTTAGTAATCATCTTACGATTTCCCCAAGCAATACTTGAAGCTAGAAACCCTGCTATCTCAATATCTTCTATTAAAAAATAACGATGTGGAATACTTATAGGGTCTGGCTCTATGAAGTCGATGGTATTATATTGAAGCACTTTACTTTCAAGAAAATCCTTCAAATCAGTATTATTCAACTCCATTTTTCAATTACTTAAAATTTAATACAAATATAATCTACTATGATTATAATTAAGAACTAATTTTTTTAAATACTACACTAATTAACTGAATCAATTATTTCTATATTTGTGTTCTTCATAAATAACAGTTGATTTATATGTTAGGAATTTATACTCGAATAAGTGGTAAAAAAGTAGATGGTAAAGATACTTCAATTGAAATCCAAACAATTGAAGGTATCAAAGTAGCAATTAAGCTCGGTATGAATTATAAGATTTACACCGATAAAGGCATTTCTGGAACTAAAGATGAAATTGAAGAAAGACCAGCATTTGCTGAAATGTTGAAAGATATTGACAAAGAAATATTAACGGCTGTATATGTGATTGACCAGTCAAGATTAGAACGTAACACTAATATCTGGCAAATGTTTCAATTTCTTGTAAACAAAAAAGATATTAAATACTATCCAAATGGCGTTTTAACTGATTTAACTGACCCAAATATTAAATTTGCAACTGGCATATTGTCTCTTACAAATCAATTATTTGCAGAACAAACCAGAAAGAAAGTTAATGAAACATTTGATTTACGTGCTTCAAAAGGATTAACCCATGGTGTCTTACCTTATGGCTATAAAAAAGGTATTGATAAAAAGTATGAAATAGATGAAATTGAAGCCGTTAATGTTCGTAGAATGTTTGAATTGTCACTGAGTGGTATAGGGACTTATACCATTGCTAATATTTTAAATGGAGAGGGCATTCCAACAAAGCATAAAAATATCAATGGTAAACCATCTCACATTAGATATGATAAATATACACGTGAAGCCACAACATTTGAACGCAAAAATATTATTTGGCGAGGTACTGTTATTTATGATATGTTAAAAAATACAGTATATAAAGGGATAAGGGTCTGGAACAAAAAACCAAAAGGAAATAAAGTTACTATTGAAGTTGATGTTCCTGCCATTATTGATGTTGAAACATTTGATAAAGTAAATCGCAATTTGATTAATAATAAACAAAAAGCAGGCAAAAGAAGTGAATTTAATTATTTATTAAATGGGTTGGTATTTTGTGGTAATTGTGGTTTAGAATACCGAGGTAAAAAACGGTTAGTAACAAAAGATTCAGCTTATAAATGCAAAGCCGTAGGTAAATGTGCAGATAGTCGTGGTATAAGTATCATTAGATTTGAAAATTTCATCATTCAACATTTGTTTTTAAGCAAAGACTTAAAAAATCTATTACTATCATTACCTGTTAATACAGAACAAAGCGTTGTTTTAAAAAATAAACTTATTCAAGTTGAAGGTGATTTGGTAACGAAAATTAAATTACGGGATAAACTTTTAAATATATTAACTGATGTTGAATTAGAGGATGACGTTGCCATTAATGATAAATATAAACAAGCTAAACGTGATATTGAAATATTATCAAATAACATTGATATTTTAAAGGTTCAGATATTAGAAGCGGATAATCAATTTGCAAAAATGAAGGTTGAAAATGCTATTAATGAATTCAAGTTAACAACCAATTTCGAAGATACAAAACGGTTAGTACATTCGCTTATAGAACGTATAACAGTAACTCATAAAAAATTAGACCGTGGCGGAATATTCTTTGTTACAATAAAGTATAAAGGATTTGAAGAAACTTCAACATTCACTACTGATTGGTTTACCCTTAAATGGAATTGGATATATTATTCAAGGACAACAGCTACTAATGAACAACAACGCATAGAAGATATTCAAGAGAGAAAAGATTATTTTGATTTTCGAGGTATAGAATATACTGACGCTGACTTTGAAGATTTAACTTTTGATGGTCAAGAAAGCATATCTGCAATGCAAAATGAAATAATATTAGATAATGATAACTTAATATCATTCAATTGATTAAGGCATTAATAAAGACTGCCTTAATTGACTGATTCAATATATTAATTCGTTTCGCCGCAGAACCATTCATCGGGTCTGAAATATGTTTTTGGGTCCGGTTTTGATGTGGGATTTCGAAAAATATTTTCTTGAATTCAGAAATGCTTTTTTGCATTGAATTCAATTCTTGGTGTTTGGCAAAAACAGCTTCTAGTCCGTTGTAGTCTTTATAAATGTGTTGTAAGCCTTTAATAAAACTGGCAAAATCCTGTCCATTAAATGTTCTGTGAACAAAAGACTCTAACCGTTCTAAATCATCAACATTATGTGACATCACAAAATCATAAGGAGAATTTCCCATCAAATCCATCATCTTGTGTGCGTTTTTGATAATCATTTTGCGATTGCCCCAAGCGATTGTAGCACTCAAAAAACCAGCAATTTCAATGTCTTCTTTTAGAGTAAATAAGTGCGGAATTTGGACTGGATCACTTTCGATAAAGTCCAGCGTGTTGTATTGAAGTACTTTTTCGTCGAGGAAAGATTTGAGTTCGGAGTTTGTCATAATTGGCACACGGATAATACAAATGTGACTGATTTAAACGGATTTTTTCTTATTTCTTATTTCTAAAATCTGAGACCTGCAATCTGCAATCTGCAACCTGCAACCTGCAACCTGCCTTCTGCCTTCTGCCTTCTGCAACCTGCTAACTAATCAATCCATCAACCATCACTAATTTTCTGTCGGCCATATTGGCAAGTTCTTCGTTATGGGTAACAATAACAAATGTTTGTCCGAATTCATCACGAAGTTTGAAAAATAATTGGTGCAAATTTTCAGCGGAATGGGTATCAAGATTTCCCGAAGGCTCATCTGCAAAAATGATGGCTGGTTTATTAATTAAAGCTCTTGCTACCGCCACACGTTGTTGTTCCCCGCCCGAAAGTTCGTTGGGTTTGTGGTTGATGCGATGAGAAAGCCCAAGATATTCCAATAATCTTTTGGCCTCGGTTTCAGTTTCGTGACGTGATTTATTGGCAATATAAGCTGGGATACATACATTTTCCAAAGCAGTAAATTCAGGTAATAATTGATGAAACTGAAATATGAAACCTAGATTCAAATTTCTGAATTTAGACAGGGTTTTATCATTCATCGTCAATATATCTTGACCATTGATATGTAATTCTATTCCATTTTCAATCGAGGGTTTGTCTAATGTTCCAAGAATTTGCAAAAGTGTTGTTTTTCCTGCCCCGGAAGCACCAACGATGGAAACAATTTCGCCTTTTTGAATATGCAAATCAACTCCTTTGAGTACTTGAAGTTGATCGTAATATTTATGGATATTTTTTGCGTGTATCATTATTGGAACTGTTTCCACAAAGAAACAAAGATTTTCTATATTTTGATGCAATTTTAAATCTAATATCTTAAATCTATAATCTAAAGTGGCATTGGATTTGTATATTTGTTTTGAAAATTTTTAGAAAATGTCCAAAGAAATTAAGGTAGAGACCGTAAACAACAAAAACAGAAATCTTATTCTGGGAATAGTGTTTGATGGTATTGGAATATTATCATTTACAATTCCATTTTTGGGAGAATTCTCAGATGTAGTTTGGGCTCCAATTGCTGGTTTTTTGATGACAAGAATGTACAAAGGAACCGTAGGGAAAATGGGTGGAATTTTCGCTTTTTTGGAAGAAATCATTCCTTTTACAGATGTGATTCCATCTTTTACCTTGACTTGGATTTATAATTATTGGATTAAAAAAGAAAAATAATTTGCGGTTTTACGATCTGAAAATAAAGCCCAATCCCATACTTTTCAGCATTTTTTTTGAAAATGGGAAGAAGAATTTTGATTGTCCAAAAAGATAGCCAAAGAGCATTAATAAGAAAGGATATAAGGGTAAAACCAAAAGAATTAGAATTATATAATAGGGTATCCAATGGGTGTTTTCGTTATTTATGCCAAAATAATTCATCGCAAAACCAGAAATTCTTGCAGATAAAGAACCATTTATGGCAAAAACCACAAAAATGATAACCAATTGATAATTGGAAGTAATTCCCCAGCGTTTCTTTAAATTCCCCATCTTTATTTAAAATGATAGCAAATATAGTGAGATTATCTCATTGGGACATTACCATAGAGATTTTGTTTATAGGTATTTTGGAAATAAATCATATAGTTATAAATTAAATAATTTACTTCATAGCCATAATCAATATTTGGCTCATAATTAATGGTCATTTCATATAAATTGGGATCATATCGCTGTGGTTGTAAAACACGACGGTTCCATTCACTTACGTAGAATAGGTTCTTGTTTTCAAGGTAAGATTGCGAATGATACCCACGAGGATAAGCTCTCGTAACGAGCCAGGTGCTAAAACCGGGATCGATAATGATAACTTCATAATGCAGAGAATCATTGGCAATACGAATGGTATCATTTTGAGTTGCTAAAGGTTTAGCAGTACTAGTCATAGTTTTCTTAGTGGTGTTACAACCAAGAAGTATAAAGAAAATAAAGGCCAATATGATAAAACTATTTTTCATTGCGAAAATATGAATGATAAAGTTACAAAAAACAAATGATTGATTTAGAGCTTTTTGGAATAAAAAAAGGCTGCCTTTTTGGGACAGCCTAAATATATTTATTTCAAAATTTTATCCTAGCAAACTGATTATTTGAGAAGCCAATTCTGTACCTATTCTATCCTGAGCTTCTCCTGTTGCAGCACCAATGTGTGGAGTCAATGAAATTTTTGGATGCATCAAAATTGTCATTTCCGGTTTTGGTTCGCTTTCAAAAACGTCCAATCCTGCAAATAAGACTTTACCGCTGTCTAATGCTTTTACCAATGCTACTTCATCAATTACACCACCACGGGCACAATTTACGATTCCAACACCATCTTTCATAATGGCTAATGCGGCTTCGTCAACGATGTAACCATCTTGGGCGGGAACGTGCAAAGTAATGAAATCAGATTCTTTGAACAATGATTCCAATGATTGTGAAACGATTGTAGTTGTAATAGATTGTCCGTCGAAAAATTCCACTTTTACATCTACTTGCGGAATAAACATATCAGCAGCGATTACTTTCATACCAAGACCTAACGCCATTTTTGCAGTTGCCTGACCAATGCGTCCAATCCCAACAATTCCAAGAGTTTTTCCTCTTAATTCGATTCCGTTAGCATACGCTTTTTTCAAACCGTCAAAGTTAGAGTCGCCTTCAAGAGGCATATTTCGGTTAGAATCGTGCAAGAAACGAACTCCTGAAAATAAATGAGCAAAAACTAATTCTGCCACAGATTCTGAAGAGGAAGCCGGCGTGTTGATCACGTGAATCCCTTTGCTTTTTGCATAATCAACATCAATGTTATCCATTCCAACACCACCACGACCAATAATTTTTAGTCCTGGACAAGCATCAATTATGTCCTTGCGAACTTTGGTTGCACTTCTTACTAATACTACGCTTACGTTATTTTCGTTAACGAAATTAGCCACTTGTTCTTGTGCTACTTTTGTTGTGATAACTTCAAAACCACCTTTTTCTAAAGCTAGAATTCCACTATTTGAAATTCCGTCATTGGCTAATACTTTCATTTTTTATAATTTGTATAATGTATATTGTAAAATTGTATTTTGTATTTCAAAACTGCAACCTGCAATCTGCAACCTGCAATCTATACTTTTCCTTCCAATGCTGCCATTACGTCTACCAAAACTTGCACACTTTCTAATGGCAAGGCATTATACATTGACGCTCTGTAACCACCAACGGATCGGTGTCCAGGCAATCCAACGATTCCGGCATCTTTCAACATAGCGTTAAAAGTATCAGTGTGTAATGGATCATTCAACAAGAAAGTAGCATTCATATTCGAACGGTCTTCAACAACCGCAGCTCCTTTGAATAATGGATTTCTATCAATTTCTGCATAAAGCAAAGCTGCTTTTGCATTGTTTATTTTTTCTATTGCAGCAATTCCACCCAATTTTTTCAACCATTGCAATGTTAATAATGAGGCGTAAACCGGGAAAACAGGTGGTGTGTTGTACATGCTTTCTGCTTTGATATGTTTAGCATAATCAAGCATACTTGGAATGACACGACCGTTTTTACCAAGAATTTCTTCTTTAATAACAACAAGAGTTGTTCCTGCTGGTCCCATATTTTTTTGTGCCCCAGCATATATAATATCAAATTTTGAAAAATCCAAAACTCTCGAAAAGATATCCGAACTCATATCGCAAACGATTGGCATATCCAAACTTGGAAACTCCTTCATTTGTGTTCCAAAAATAGTGTTGTTACTGGTACAGTGGAAATAATCTGCATCTGCAGGAACGGTATAGCCTTTAGGAACGTAATTGTAGTTTTCGTCTTTAGAAGAAGCTACAATAACGGTTTCTCCAAAAAAATTGGCTTCTTTTATCGCTGCACTTGCCCAAGTTCCTGAGTCAAGATAAGCTGCTTTTCCGTTTTCCTTCATCAAGTTATAAGGAGCCATCAAGAATTCCATACTGGCTCCGCCAGCAAGAAAAAGCGCTTGATAGCCTTTGCCTTCAAGGCCTAAAAGTTCAATGGCCAATGCACGAGCCTCATCCATAACGGCAACGAAGTCTTTGCTTCGGTGCGAAATTTCTAAAATAGACAATCCAGAATTATTAAAATCCAAAATGGCTTGTGCTGATTTTTCAAAAACTTCTTGTGGTAAAATACAAGGTCCTGCGCTGTAGTTGTGTTTTTTCATGGTGTAGTTTATGTCCAAAATTTAAAAATGCAAATTTCGGTAATAGGAGTTTAAAAAGCGTTAAATAATTCGAAATAATTCAACATTTTTTCATTATGTTGTTAACAAAAACGAAATAGTATCAACATTATCTGCATAATCCCAAAGATTTGGTTTTTGTGTTTGACCAAAATCAATGCTGTTTTCGACGAGGTTATTGCTCACAATGCATTGAATTTGCTCACTTTCTGAGCGCAATCGAATTTGTAATTCTTCGATTGAATCATAGAATTCGTAAAAAACGCTCGAAATAGGAGATGCATAGCTGGAGTCTTCCTTAATGGTTAAAAATCCATTGTCTAATAGCTTGAAATTGCTCATCAGGAAGACCGCCTTATTATAATCATAATTATTGGCGTATTTCTCATAATGAATGATGTCCTGATATTCGAAAATGGCTTCAAAGAAAGCATTAAAGGAATAACCTTTTGGTACAAAAAGTTTGGATACATTGCGACATCCTAATCCAAAATACCTGAAAATATCTTCACCCAAAGCGATTAACTGTTCCTTAGTTTCTTTTCCGTTTAAAACAGCAACGGAATTTCTGTTTTTTCTGATGATACTGGGTTTGTCTTTGAAATAATATTCAAAATAACGGGCTGTATTGTTATTTCCTGTGGCGATTACGGCATCAAAATTTTCTAGTTTTCCTTCAACAAAAGTAATTTTTTCGGAAAATTCAGGTTCGATCGCAATAATATATTTAACTAAAAATGGCAATAAAAACTGGTCGTTCGAGGAGGTTTTAATTAATACATTATTTCCTGAAATTAATACCGACAAAAAATCATGAAAACCAACTAGCGGAATGTTTCCTGCAAGTATAAGTCCTACGTTTTTAGGTTCGTTTATTTCTAGATGGTACGAAGCAAGCCATTGGTCCAGATTTTCTTCGGTTAAGGCTGTTGCCCATGATTGAATCGAAAAATAGACATTTTCCGGAGTGTACCAGCCATTATGGGATTGTGATAATTGGATTAAATTTTCAAAATCTTCAAAGAACAACTCATTGTACAAAACGATCGGGTTTTTGACATTTTTTTCTTCGGAAAACTGGCTTAAAAATTTTCCTAATTCAATAAAACATCTTTTTTTATTGTTTTGAGACATAAGTAATTTGTATATGAATAGTTTTGATTGTATTTTTGGACAAAATTAAGCTTTTTATTGTCTTTAGGCAATAGGCAAAAGAGAGAACGGTTACGTTCTATATCTTTTGAAATTTGGAACTAATTAACTTTAAATTAAAAAATTATGGCAATTATTATAACAGACGAATGTATCAATTGTGGGGCTTGTGAGCCAGAATGTCCAAATACTGCGATATATGAAGGAGCAGATGACTGGAGATATAAAGACGGAACCAGAATCAAAGGAAAAGTGATTTTGCCTTCAGGAGAAGAAGTGGATGCAGATGCTGCTCAAACCCCAATCTCAGATGATATTTATTATATCGTACCTGGAAAATGTACAGAATGTAAAGGATTTCATGACGAGCCACAATGTGCTGCCGTTTGTCCTGTTGATTGCTGTATTCCGGATGTAGATCACGTTGAAAGCGAAGAAACTTTAATGAATCGACAAGCTTTTTTACATAACGAATAAAAGGTTTTCTAGAATACCATAATTAAATCCTGAACTAACATTCAGGATTTTTTTTGGTTTACCATCAAGGTAAGAGAATAAAAAAAGGGCTGTCGAAAGACAGCCCTTTTTGAAATATTCAATTATCGAATTGTACCATTTATGAATATAAATTTATCTAAAAAGTTCTGGTATTAGAAGTTAAATCCAAGTCTTGCATAATAATAAGCTCCGTTGAATCCCATTTGAACGGAATCCCAATAACCACCAGCTTCAACCCAGTCATCTTGTTGGTCAGGATAAATATTGAAAATGTTATTACCACCAACACTTAGCTTAAGAGATTTTGAAAGTTTGAATCCTAAAGTCAAATCAGTTACCATTTTAGAGCTATAAGTGTCAGTAGCTGCAGAAATTTGGTCGGAAAAACTTCCATAATCAGCAACATCTTCATACATTTGATAGTCTAATAATTTTACCTCACTAAAACGGGTGAAAGATAATCCTGCATTAAACCATTTTCTGTCATACGTTAGATTTAAACCAAATTTACTTTCAGGAGCTGATGCCAATAAGAAAGCTTTGTCACGTTCCCCAAAGAAAGTCTGTTCGTCAAGACTTCCGTTTTTAACGTCAGTAATTTCCATATGATTAACATTTCCGGTTAATGTTGCTCCAAAAGAGTTTTCTCCAAATTTCTTTTTCCAAGCTAATACTACATCTAATCCTTTTGTTTTAGTATCTGCTCCATTAACAAAAAACTGAGCTGCATCAACATTCAATCCTAAAGAAGAGGCATCAAAGTAGCCTGTCAAAACAATTCTGTCTTTTACATTAATCATATAACCATCAATTGTTGCAGTAAAGTTTCCTTTAGTTACTGTAAATCCTAATGATGCATTTACAGCTTTTTCTTCATTTAAGGATTCTATTCCAAAGGCTTTTGTTACAGGGCTGTCATTGGCAGAAAGTAAAACTTCGGTTGCTCCTGAACTGCTAAAATTGGTAAAACTAGTATTGTAGTATATTTGAGCTAAAGAAGGTGCTCTAAATCCAGTGCTGACGGACCCTCTCAGGTTAATATTATCTGAAATTTTATATCTTGAAGAAATTTTACCATTAATGGTGCTTCCAAAATCGCTATAATTTTCAAAACGAACTGCTGTGCTTACAAGGAATTTTTCTGTTATATCAAATTCAGCATCAGCATAGGCAGAAAAATTGGAACGAGATTCATCAACAACGTTTTTTGGACTGTAGCCTGGAAAACCTTGTGATCCGCCCGGTCTTGGTTCTCCAGAAATTGGATCTATAGGTGCAGATTGGGTCGCTGGGTTCGTAATTGGATTTCCATTTGTGTCATAAGTTGCATAAGATCCAATTTCACCAGCAAAAATTTCGAAGTTCTCCGTTCTATATTCAGCTCCAAAGGCAAGATTCATTCCTTCAAGTACTGAATCGTAGTTTTTTGAAAAATCTAAATTTATAGTATTTTGACTAAGGCTATGGCCACCAGCATCAAATTGAGTTGGGGAAGCACTTTCCAAAGAAGCATTTAAGGTTCCTTTGATGGTATAATCAAAAACATTTTTACCATAGGTGTTGCTTAAATCAATATTCCATCCACTAGAAGTTTTAGTTTTAAAACCTGCCACGATAGAATTGTCAATTATTACAGAGGTGATTCTAGGAGTAAATCCACCTGGATAAATAGATTCAACAACTCTTTCTCCATCGTTTCTAGTAAAAGCATATGCATCAGTATCTCTGTGATTTGTGCCACCGAATGCATAAAAGTCAATTTTGTCAGAGACAGGAAGTAATAAATTACCCGTGAAATTAACGCCTGTAATACTAGCTTCACCAAATCCTTTTCTAAAATCAAATCCTGGTCTTAAGGTTTTTTCTTTGTTTAAAAATTCACCGGTAAGGTTTACATATCCTCCTTTTTTTCCTAATCCAATTCCGTAATTTGCTGTGATTTTTGTGGAGGCACCATCAAATTGTTTGTTTTTACCAAAACTATTACCGTTGCCATTAGTGTCTAATCTAAAATCTTTTGTGTTAGCTGTTCCTGAAGGAAAATCACCTTTTGCGTCAGTATTATAGGTTCCAAAAGAAATAGCACCTGTTAGTTCATTGATATTGTCGTTTAATACGATGTTAATTACTCCAGCTATAGCATCTGAACCGTATTGCGCAGCAGCACCATCTCTCAAAATCTCAATTCTCTTGATGGAAGAAGCAGGAATTGCATTTAGATCGGTCCCTGTATTTCCTCTACCACGAGTTCCAAAAAGGTTTATCAATGACGATTGATGTCTTCTTTTTCCGTTTATCAGAACTAATGTTTGATCGGGTCCCATTCCTCTCAAAGAAGCAGGATCTACGTGGTCAGCACCGTCTGAACCTGATTGTTTATTGGCATTAAAGGAAGGTGCAACATATTGTAGTAATTCATTAATCTCTAATTTTCCGCTTTGTGTAGTGACTGTTTTTACGTCAATAATATCAATAGGAACTGCTGAGTTTACCACGGTTCTTTTTGAATTTCTGGAACCTACAATTTGAACTTCTTGTAATTCCTGTTCACCTTCTGCAGCTAATACAATATCTATTGTGGTATTAGTAGCTTCTTTTGTAATGGATTTGTATCCAATATAACTAAAAACAAGAGTAGCTCCTTCTTGAACTTTTATTTTGTAAGTTCCTTCTGCATCGGTTGAAACACCGTTATTAGTTCCTTTTTCGAAAATGTTTACTCCAGGTAAAGCAGTTCCTGAATTGTCTTTTACAACTCCTGTTATTTCTTTTTGAGCAAAAACAAAGGAAATGTTAAATAAAAGCATTAATAATGCAATCTTTTTCATAATTAATTGAATTTTGGTTAGGTTTAGTAATTGGGCGCAATGTAATTTTTTTAAACAAAATAATTGCAAAAAAAAAATATTTTTTATAATAAAATTGTCAAAAATGAATTAATCGTTAGATTTTACTGATAAAATGGTTATATCCAAAAAGGGTTCGAAATTGAAAATCATTAAATACCAAAACACAACTGTAACCAATGAGATAAACACTAGTGAAAATATGCGAATTACATAGGACAGATAAAAAACAATAGATATCTACATATGAAACATTTATTATATCTTATATTTGCACACTTTTAATAAATTACAATATAATGAAAGCAGGAATTGTAGGATTACCAAATGTTGGAAAATCAACATTATTCAATTGTTTATCCAATGCCAAAGCGCAAAGTGCTAACTTTCCGTTTTGTACCATCGAACCTAATATAGGAGTAGTAAATGTTCCGGATCCAAGGTTGGAAAAATTGGAAGAATTAGTAAAACCAGTTCGCGTTCAAACCGCAACGGTTGATATTGTGGATATTGCAGGATTAGTAAAAGGAGCCAGCAAAGGCGAAGGTTTAGGGAATCAATTCCTTGGAAACATAAGAGAATGCAATGCGATTATTCACGTTTTGCGTTGTTTTGACAATGATAATATCATTCACGTTGATGGGAATATTAATCCAATTCGTGACAAAGAAACCATCGACATCGAGTTGCAGTTAAAAGACTTGGAAACCGTTGAAAAACGTCTCGAAAAAGTAAAACGTGCCGCCAAAACCGGAAACAAAGAAGCGCAAGTAGAAGAAGGATTGTTGAACAGAATCCGGGAAACCTTGCTTCAGGCAAAATCAGCCAGAACAGTAGTTCCAAAAGGATATGAAGAAGAAGAATTGTTCGAAAATTTCCAATTGATTACTTCAAAACCAGTATTGTATGTTTGTAACGTAGATGAAGATTCTGCCGTAAACGGAAACGCTTATGTGGATCAGGTTCGGGAATTGGTAAAAGACGAAAACGCCGAAGTTATTGTTTTGGCAGTTGGAACCGAAGCTGATATAACCGAATTAGAAACATTCGAAGAACGCAAAATGTTCTTAGAAGATTTAGGTTTACACGAACCGGGCGCTTCAGTTTTGATTCGTGCTGCCTATAAGTTATTGAAACAACAAACCTATTTTACTGCAGGGGTCAAAGAAGTTCGTGCCTGGACAATCAACGAAGGTTCAACAGCACCTCAAGCTGCAGGAGTGATACACACTGATTTCGAAAAAGGATTCATCCGCGCGGAAGTAATTTCGTATGAAGATTTCGTTCATTATGGTTCGGAAGCCAAATGTAAAGAAGCCGGTAAATTCAAGGTCGAAGGAAAAGAATATATAGTGAAAGATGGCGATGTAATGCACTTTAGGTTTAATGTGTAAATAAGACAAAAGATAATAGACTTTTAGATAAAAGACAAAACTGTTCAAGAAATTGGGCAGTTTTTTTTGTACCCAAATCCCGCTTTCCACTACAAGATTTTTCGGCCTTGCCTTTTTTTCTAAGTCAAAAAAGGAGCTTCCGTTGGTCGCTCTTTTTCGCCAAGAAAAAATAGGCAATCTTGTCAAAATGCTTTTCGTTGTAATCGGGGGTAGGAATTAAAGTTGAAAAAAATCTATGCTCATCCTTATCATCCGTTTAATCAGTGTGACATTTTTTTAGTACTTTTAGAAAAAAAAATGAAAATCATCGCCTTTGCAGGAAGTAATAGCCAAAATTCCATCAATAAAAAATTAGCCACTTATGCTTCAGGTCTTTTTGAAAATTCCGAAGTGGAAGTGTTGGATTTAAACGATTTCCAAATGCCATTATTTGGTGTGGATATCGAAAAGGAAATCGGTCAGCATCCTTTAGCGAAAGCATTCCTCGAGAAAATTTCTACTGCCGATATTCTCGTGGTTTCCCTTGCAGAAAATAACGGGAATTATTCTGTGGCATTCAAAAATGTTTTTGATTGGTGTTCCAGAATTGGTGCGAAAGTATTTCAGGAAAAACCAATGTTACTTATGGCAACTTCACCCGGAGCAAGAGGGGGAGCATCGGTTCTTGAAATTGCCAAAAATGCCTTTCCACGGTATGGTGCAATTATAAAAGCAACGTTTTCCTTGCCTGGTTTCAATGATAATTTTGATGTCGAAAAAGGGAGAATTTCTAATGAAGAATTGGATAAACAGTTAAAGGAAATTGTTAAGAATTTTTAATTTAGAACTTTAAATAATGAAGCCAAAAAATATATTTTATACATTCCTTTTTCTTAATTTATTATTTTCAAGTTGGGTTTATTCCCAGAAATACAATGCAGTTGATAGTATTGTTGATAATTATTCTAAAGATATAATCACAACGGAAAGATTAGTCGAATTGATTAATAAAGATTTTTCTAAACAAGATGAAAAGGCAAGAGCGGTTTTTAGATGGGTTGCAACCAATATTAGTTATGATGTTGATTTGGCAGAATCGATGAATTATATTTCTAAAAATGCGTTTTCTTATAAAACTGAAAAAGAAAGGGAAATTAAAGACAAAAAATTCAAATTAGATTTGGTTTCTAGTGCCATGACTACTAGGAAAACAGTTTGTCACGGATACGCTGCTTTAATGGAATATCTGTATTTAAAATTAGGGTTTGAATCTACCATTGTATTTGGATATTTAAGAGCTGATCCTTCACAAATAGGAGAAATGCCAGATGTGACAAATCACGCTTGGAATGTTGTTAAAATCGAGAATAATTGGAAGTTTGTGGATGTGACTTCAGCTGCAGGTTATGTTTCAAGCAAGACCAATTTATTTAAATTTTATTTTAATGACGCTTATTTTTTTACTAATCCTGAGCGCTTCTTTTTAAATCATTATCCAGCAGATGAAAAGTGGTTGTTAGTTGCAAAAAGTAAAAAAGATTTTGCTCCATTACCTGTTTTTTTTGGTGGTTATTTTCAATATAATTATGAAATCATAAAACCTGAATCAGGGATATGTTCAACCCAAAATAATCAAAATCTCATTTTTGCTATTCGTGGATTAGAAGAGTATGAAACTATAGCATACTCTTCAAGTATTGATAATATCAAGACTTATTTGGATCAAAAAAATAATTTAGATTATATTATTCCAATACTAGATAAAAAAGACTCTTATGTTACGATTTTTGTTAGTGGAAGAATAATAGCAATATATAAAATTATATAATATTTCAGTTTATTTTATAAATCAGTAATCCAAAATCCACTGTCAATATCATTCTTAATAACTTTGACGATTTCCTCTTTTAAAATGGGTTGATATTCCCTATATTAGCACACTCGAGGTCTGTTCGAAAAGCAAAGACCGAACTGAACGTAGTTAAATTCGATAAAATTTATAATGTCCGATCAAAATCAATATACCGAAGATAATATTCGGTCACTAGACTGGAAAGAACACATCAGAATGCGTCCCGGAATGTACATCGGGAAACTGGGTGACGGTTCTTCGCCTGACGATGGTATTTACATTCTTCTCAAGGAAGTTCTTGACAACTGTATCGACGAATTCGTTATGGGTGCAGGCAAAACCATCGAAGTAACTATCAAAGACAAAACGGTTTCCGTTCGCGATTACGGTCGTGGAATTCCCCTTGGAAAAGTGATTGATGTAGTGTCCAAAATGAATACCGGAGGTAAATACGATTCTTTGGCATTCAAGAAGTCTGTGGGCTTGAATGGTGTTGGAACAAAAGCCGTGAATGCTTTGTCCCATTATTTTCGTGTGGAATCCGTTCGGGATGACAAGCAAAAAGCCGCCGAATTCTCAGGAGGAAATTTGGTTCTCGACGAAGATATTATCGAAACAACCAAACGTAAAGGAACCAAAGTTACTTTTGTTCCGGACGAAGCAATTTTCAAAAATTACAAATACCGTTATGAATATGTAATCAAAATGCTCAAAAACTATTGTTATCTCAACAATGGTTTGACTATTTTATTCAATGGCGAAAAATATTTTTCCGAAAATGGATTGAAAGATTTATTGGAAGAAACCATCAATGTAGAGGATTTAGAATATCCAATCATACATTTAAAAGAAGGCGATATCGAAATTGCCTTAACACACAGCAAAACGCAATACAGTGAGGAATACCATTCGTTCGTAAACGGGCAGAACACTACACAAGGAGGAACGCATTTGGCCGCATATCGCGAAGCGATTGTAAAAACCATTAGAGAATTTTACAACAAACCATTCGAAGCTTCGGATGTGCGAAAATCAATTGTAACTGCCATTAGCATCAAAGTAATGGAACCGGTTTTCGAATCGCAAACGAAAACCAAATTAGGTTCTACCGATATGGGTTCAGACCCAGGAATGCCATCAGTTAGAACCTTCGTCAATGATTTTGTAAAAAACAAATTAGATAGTTATTTGCATAAAAATCCCGCAACTGCCGATGCACTTTTGCGCAAAATTATGCAAGCCGAACGAGAACGTAAAGAATTGTCCGGCATTCGAAAATTGGCAAAAGACCGAGCCAAAAAATCAAATCTACACAATAAAAAATTACGGGATTGTCGGGCACATCTTACGGATACAAAAAATCCAAGAAATCTAGAAAGCACGCTGTTTATTACTGAGGGAGATTCGGCTTCGGGTTCCATTACTAAATCACGTGATGTCAATACACAAGCGGTTTTCAGTTTGCGTGGAAAGCCTTTGAATTCGTACGGAATGAGCAAGAAAATTGTTTATGAAAACGAGGAATTCAATCTCTTGCAGGCGGCTTTGGACATAGAAGACGATATGGAAAATCTGCGTTACAACAACATTGTAATCGCCACCGATGCCGATGTCGACGGAATGCACATTCGGTTGTTGTTGATTACTTTCTTCCTGCAATTTTTTCCGGAATTAATCAAGGAAGGACATTTGTATATTTTGCAAACACCACTTTTCAGGGTGCGAAATAAGAAAGAAACTATCTATTGCTATTCCGAAGAAGAAAGAAGAGCAGCCATAGAAAAACTGAAACCAAAACCGGAAATCACCCGATTTAAAGGACTAGGAGAAATATCGCCAGACGAATTCAAGAATTTTATTGGAGAAACGATTCGATTGGATCCCATTATGATGGATAAAAATACCTCGGTGGAGCAATTATTGTCTTTCTATATGGGGAAAAATACGCCGGACCGACAAGAATTTATCATCAAGAATTTGAAGGTGGAATTAGATACGATTGAAGCAAGTTAAAAAAAATGGAAGAAGACGAAGAGAATAGTATCCCAAACGAAGACGAAACTAACGAAGAGTTAAACGAGTCAGCTAGCGAAGAAGGTTTTGAAGACATAAAAACTTCTGCTGGGATGCCGCATTTTTACGAAAATAACGACGAAGGAAGCGATACCATTACCAAAGTTACAGGAATGTACAAAGACTGGTTTTTGGATTATGCTTCTTATGTAATTTTGGAACGTGCAGTTCCTGCTATTGAGGACGGTTTTAAACCCGTACAACGCCGTATTATGCACTCGCTTAAGGAATTAGATGATGGTCGTTACAACAAAGTGGCGAATGTTGTTGGGCACACAATGCAATACCATCCACACGGAGATCAGAGTATTGGTGATGCAATGGTGCAAATTGGCCAAAAAGAATTACTGATAGATTGTCAGGGAAACTGGGGAAATATCCTCACGGGCGATAGCGCAGCAGCTTCCCGTTACATTGAAGCGCGTTTGTCGAAATTCGCTTTAGAGGTTTTGTATTCTCCAAAAATCACCGATTGGGGCGTTTCCTATGATGGTCGTCGTGCCGAACCTAATAATCTTCCTGTAAAATTCCCGTTGCTTTTGGCACAAGGTGCCGAAGGAATTGCCGTAGGACTTTCCACGAAAGTGTTGCCGCATAATTTTATTGAGCTTATTGATGCTTCTATTAAAATATTAAAGGGAAAACCGTTTACGCTTTTTCCAGATTTTCAAACAGCAGGAATTGCGGATGTTTCCAATTATAATGATGGAATGCGTGGCGGACGGGTTCGGGTTCGTGCCAAAATTGCCCAACTGGACAAAAATACTTTGGTAATCACTCAAATTCCGTTTTCGACAAATACGACTACTTTGATTGACAGTATTTTAAAAGCCAATGAAAAAGGGAAAATCAAAATCAAGAAAATCGAGGATAATACCGCTGCCGATGTTGAGATTTTAATCCATCTTTTTCCGGGAGTTTCTCCAGATAAAACAATCGATGCCTTGTTTGCTTTCACGGCTTGCGAAACTTCGGTGGCTCCTTTAGGTTGCGTAATTGAAGACAACAAACCTCTATTTGTAGGGGTTTCGCATATGTTGAAAATTTCTACCGAAAGAACCGTTCAATTGCTGAAAGCAGAATTAGAAATTCAATTAGAAGAACTTAAAAATAAATGGCATTTTTCGACCTTGGAAAAAATATTCATTCGTGAAGAAATGTATATTGATTTCAAGTTGTATTCTGATAGAGAATCTTTGTATGTTTATATGTACGACAGATTTGAGCCTTTCAAAAAATCATTCGTCAGGGAAATTGAAGATGATGATTTGCAAAAATTGACGCAAATTCCAATGATTCGTATTACGCGTTTCGATTCGGATAAAGCGGATGATTTTATTGCAAAATTGGAAGACGAAATGAAAGAAGTACAACATCACTTGGATAATCTAATCGATTTTGCAATTACTTATTTTACACGTTTAAAAGACAAATACGGAAAAGGTCGCGAACGCCAAACGGAGTTGCGCAGTTTCGATAATATCGAGGCAACAAAAGTAGCTTTGAGAAATACCAAATTATTCGTGAATAGGGAAGAAGGCTTTATTGGAACCGGATTGAAGAAAGACGAATATGTTACAGATTGCTCTGATATCGACGACGTGATAGTTTTTCTCCGCGATGGAAAAATGATGATTTGCAAAGTTGATGACAAGAAATTCGTTGGAAAAGATATTATTCACGTGGCTATTTTTGATAAAAGCGACAAACGCACAATTTACAATGTGATTTATCGTGATGGAAAATCAGGTCCATCTTATATTAAACGTTTCAATGTTTCGGGAGTTACACGAGATAAATTATATGATTTGACCAATGAAAACAAAGGATCTCAAGTATTATATTTCACTTGTAATCCAAATGGTGAAGCCGAGGTGATAACGATTATGTTACGCCAAATAGGAACTATCAAAAAACTGAAATGGGATTTAGATTTTGCCGAAATGGCGATAAAAGGACGGGCTTCAAAAGGGAATTTGGTTACGAAATATCCAATTAAGAAAATCGAAATCAAGGAAAAAGGAATTTCGACATTGAAACCAAGAAAAATTTGGTTTGACGATACCGTTCAAAGATTAAACGTCGATGCCAGAGGAGAATTGCTAGGCGAATTTAGGCCTAATGATAAGATCTTGGTGATTTCACAAACTGGGAAATTAAAAGTTATCATACCAGAATTGAGTACACATTTTGATGAAGATATGGTAGTTTTGGAGAAATGGCATCCAAAAAAACCGATTTCAGCCATTTATTATGATGGTGAAAAAGAACGGTATTACATAAAACGCTTTTTGGTAGAAACCGAAGGAAAAGAAGAAAGTTTTATCACGGAACATGCCAAATCACAACTGGAAATTGTCTCGACAGATTATCGTCCGATGGCCGAATTGGTTTTCACGAAAGTGAAAGGGGCTCAAAAAGAAAATCAAACGGTAGATATTGAGAGTTTCATCTCCGTAAAAGGCTTTAAAGCTTTAGGAAATCAATTAACTACCGATAAATTGAAACAAGTAAACTTGCTGGAACCGTTGCCTTACGAAGAACCGGAAGAAGTTATCCCAGAAGAACTGGAAGTCGAAGGGGAAACAGAAGTAAGCATAGTTGATGAAGATATCGAGGGGATTCAGCCCGATGAAGACGGACAAATTACTTTGTTTTAATTAATCGCAAAGTAAATAATGGTTTAAAACAAAGGTCTCAAAGTAGAACAATTACTTTGAGACCTTTGTTTTTTTTAGCGCAATTTGCGGTTAACCTTTATTTCTTTTTCTTCTCCATTTTCATATTCAAAACTTCCACTAAAAGCGAGAAGGAAATCGCAAAATACAAATAGCCTTTTGGCACCGGAGTGACATGGTTTCCAAAGATTAACGCATTCGACAAATGAGCACTTTCCGTGATTAACATAAACCCAATTAAGATTAAAAAGGACAATCCCAAAATTTGAATGGAAGGATGATTATTGACAAAAGTTCCCACAGGAACTGCAAATTGCATCATAATCAAGACCGAAATAACCACAGCTGTAATCATAATATAGAGTGCACCGGCAACACCATTAGTCATACCCACGGCAGTCAGAATACTATCGAAAGAGAAAACTAGGTCGATTAAAATGATTTGGACAATGACACTTCCAAAGGATTTGACAGCAGATTGATTTAAGTTTTTTTCTTCTTCTCCTTTTAAATCTACCTTATCGTGAATTTCTTTCGTGCTTTTATAAATCAGAAACATTCCTCCTAAAAAGAGAATAAGACTTTGACCTGAAACCTGCGCGTTTAGTACACCTAAATTAATGGAGAACCAAGGTTCTTTCATCGCGATGAGGTAAGAAATCCCCAAAAGGAGTGCAATTCTCATAAACATAGCTAAAAACATTCCAATTTTCGTGGCTTTTTTACGTTGTTCAGCCGGTAATTTTCCGGTGACAATCGATATAAAAATGATATTGTCTATTCCGAGTATAATTTCCAGAAAGGTCAATGTTAATAAGGCAATCCAGGCGTCTGGGTTTAAAAATACTTCCATTATATTGAGTTATAAATTATTAGTTATGAGTTTTTCTGCCATCTGCAACCTGCTACCCGCAACCTGCTACCCGCAACCTGCAACCTGCAACCTGCAACCTGCAACCTGAAATCTGCTATCTGAAATCTGCTATTTTCTCCACAGTTCCGCGTTGTTTTTTATCGCTTCCCACAATTCCGAATTCAAAAGTATAGGAATTTTTTGAAGTAGTCAAAATTTTCATGTTAATTGCATTTTTCTCCGCCATATTTTTCGGATGGATTTTTTGCAGGATGTATTCACAATCACTTACCCATCGAATAGTTGAAGTGTCGGTTTTGCCTTCAAAAGTTTCAATTTCGATACTATCATTGCGTTCAAAAACAGTTGTTTTGTTAACGCCGTCAACCTTGTAGTCAAATTTAAATTTTCCGGTTTTAAAATCCTTGCAATTGCGTTCCACATTATAGCAGGAAATCAATACTAGGAACAGAGGCAGAATAAGTATTTTTTTCATTTGTTGACTTTGTTACTTTATTTCAATTTATTTAATTCATCATCCGTAAAATTCCTGATGCTTTTCTCTTTGGAGAATTTGTCTGAGTTGTAACTATTGGACTTGTTTTTTGGAATAGACAAACTGGTCCATTCACTTTTTTTCAACATTTTGGCATAGAAAACAATTTGGCCAACATGATACGGATAATGTGCTAACTGGCGGTTTATCGCTTCAATCACAGTGTGCCCTTCGTTTCTAATATAGATAATTTCCGAAAGCTGTTCTGCTTTTAATCCGTTCAAGGCTTCAAAAAAACAATCCCAACCTTTATTCCAGAAAGTCATAATGGATTCTTTGTCATTCCCCTCCAAAGAGGAATCAAATTCCAAATCCCGATTGCGCCATTCTTTTTCGCCATCTGTTGTCAAAAAATCAGTCCAGCGCGAAAGCATATTTCCAGAAAGGTGCTTCACAATCGTGGCAATACTATTGGTGTCTTCATTTATCGAAACAAAAAGCTGTTCGGGTTCGAGTTGATCCATTGCTTTTTCTCCCAATGTTTTATAATAGAGAAATTGCTTTTTTACGCTTTCTAAATAGGAATTTGTTGCTTCCATATTACTCAATTTTAATATCATATTTATCTAAAAGTCCGACAATTCCTTGGGTCGAAAATTGGGCTTTCTTCATTGGATTAAATTCGGGATCAATTTTATAATTATGTGCTGTTCTAAAATCTACGCCTGCTAATTGGGTGTCATTAAAAATGGCATTCTCTAAATTACAATTTTCAAAAACCGAATGGGTGAGATTAGTTCCAATAAAAGAAACTTCTTTCATCGAACAAGAATCGAACTTCGTTTTGGGCATTTTCTTATTGGCAAAAGACGAATAATCCAAAGCACAATCCTGAAAACTGACACTAAATAAGAAATTTGCACAAGATTGGAATTGAATCCCAAGCAATTTGCAATTCTTGAAATGAACCGTTTTCAAACTTGTAGCGGCTAATTGCGTCATCGAAAGGTTGCAATCAATGAACTCACAATCCATAAAAGTATTGTTCGAGAAATCGCTATTCGAGAAATCACAGTTCTTGAAAATACAATCTTCAAACTCCCGATGATTGACTTTTTTGTCTATGAAAGAGACTTTTTCAAATGTTTTATGGGTGTGTATCAGGTTTTCCATTAATCATTAAATAAACTTCGCATCATTATCTTAAATCCCAAAAAAGCCAAATAAACAGCGCCCACACAAGTTGCGATTCCGATTCCTAAAACCAAATAATGCCAATCATTTTGCTTGTTGATAAACGCATTGTGAATCAGAGATGGCCCAATAAAAAGCAAAGGCAAAGCCAACGCTAATTTTTTAATTCCTTTGGATAATAGTTCTTTGTTAGTTGACATTGAATTTTGTTTAAAGTTTTTAAATACCGAAAAAAACTGCTAACTGCAACCTGAAATCTGCTCACTGCGACTGACCACTGACCACTGATCACTGACCACTATAATTATCAACTGCCTTTCTCACACTTCCATATTTTTCGAGCAATTTTGCGGCTACTTCGTACGAAACAGGAATTTCACCCATAATCATTTTTACACCGCGATCCACGAGTTTGATGTTGCTCAATTGCATATCAACCATTTTATTGCCTTTCACTTTTCCCAGTTGAATCATGGCTGTAGTTGAAATCATATTAAGTACTAATTTCTGTGCTGTTCCTGCTTTCATTCTGGAACTTCCGGTTACGAATTCAGGACCAACAACGACTTCTATCGGGAATTTTGCAGTTAGTGAAAGTGGACTTCCCTGATTGCATGTGATGCAACCCGTAATGATGTTTTTATCGTTGCACGCCTGCAAACCGCCAATAACATAAGGCGTTGTTCCTGAAGCGGCAATCCCAATCACGACATCATTTTCGTTGATTTGGTGTGCTTGTAAATCAACCCAGGCTTGCTTGGCATCATCCTCGGCATTTTCAACAGCTTTGCGAATGGCTTTGTCACCACCGGCAATGATTCCGTTGACCATCTCTGCGGGAACACCAAATGTTGGCGGACACTCCGAAGCATCAAGAATTCCCAAACGCCCAGAAGTTCCTGCGCCAATGTAAAACAATCGACCACCCAATTTCATTTTAGCAACAATTTGAGTTACTAAAGTTGCTATTTGAGGCAAGGCTTTTTCTACGGCAAGAGGTACCGTTTTGTCTTCCTGATTCATATTAAATAGCAATTCTTGAACCGACATTTTTTCTAAATGTTCGTATTTCGAGGATTGTTCGGTGGTTTTTGTGAAATTCATTTTGTCTATTTAACTAATTCAAAAATAATCTTTTTTGATCGCAAAGTCATTGTGGCACAAAGTTTTTTTATGTATTGAATTGCGTGAGGGATAGCAGTGGAAATCCCACACTTTTTAGTGTGGATTGTAGCGAATAGCCCGACCCTTGTGGTCACGCCCAAAATCATATAAAATACGCCAACGCAATCCCAAACAAGATCATCGAAACCTTAGCAATATTAAATTTATGTCCTTCACTGCTTTCGAAAATGATGGTGGACGAAATATGGAATAATATCCCGATGACGATAGCCGTAATTTCAGTGTAATAATCGTTTAATATTGGCAAATAATCCGATAAGATGGTTCCCAGCGGAGTCATTATCGCGAAAGTAATCATAAAGGCAAAAATGGCTTTTTTGTCCAGACTTGAATTGATAAAAAAGGTAGTCAGAATGATGGCGATGGGCAAATGATGAATGGCAATTCCCACTGCTAAATTGTGATGGTGACTCACGGGAAATCCTTCCAAGAATGCGTGAATACAAAGACTGATAAAAAGCAGCCAAGGCATTTGTTCCATTTTATCGTGCCCGTGAACGTGACCATGTTCGGCGCCTTTAGAGAAAAATTCCAATATAATCTGGAATAAAATCCCCGCCATTATAAAAAGTCCAATGTTAGGATTGTCACTTTTATATACGTCAGGTAACAAGTGCATCACGGTTAACGACAATAAAAACGAACCGCTGAAAGCCAACAGTAATTTAAGGTTGGTTTTGTTTTTTGGTTTCAAAAACAAGGCAATAATGTAACCTATCAGTACAGAAAATAAGGGTAAAAGGTAGTTCATATTTTTGTTTAACTGCATAAACGATTAATCGATTAACCGTTTAACCTATTTAAATATCATTATTAATCGTTCGCTATCGGTTTTGTGGAATTTTTTCAATTTATAATCTCCAAAAATATCCAAAAGATAAATCCCGGCTTCTTCCATTAATTCTTCAAAATCCTTGAGGGTTAAGGCTTTTACCTTTTCAGTGAAATGAAATTTCTCTCCTTGGTCTTCAAAATCAATTTCTTTATAAATATGGCCTTCACTTACATATCGTTTGATATGAAAATCGATTTCATCTACTGTTTTGACTTCATCGGCAACTAAATTATTGACAACTTGGTTGACGTTCATAAAGTCGATTACGGCAAAACCATATTCGGTTAAGCTCTCTTTCATCGCCTTCAAAGTCGTCAGATTGTCTTCGTCATTTTCGAAATAACCAAAGCTGGTAAACAAATTAAAGATAGCGTCAAATTTATCTTCGAAAGTTTCACGCATATCGTGAACTTGAAAATGCAGGGTTTCATTTTGGTTTTTATTGGCTTCGGCAATGCTGTTTTCAGACAAATCAGCACCCACGACTTCATAGCCCAATTGGTTCAGATAAATGGAATGACGGCCTTTGCCACAGGCCAAATCCAGCACTTTAGCTTTTTCGGGGAGGTTGAGGTAATGCGTCAGATTGTCCATAAAAACCTGGGCTTCTCTATAATTTCGTTCTTTATAAAGGATATGATAATAAGGAGTATCAAACCAAGAGGCGAACCAAGTGCTTTTTTTGGATTTTTCGGAATTCGGCATTTATTTGAATTTCAATTAAAATGCAAATTTAGTCTATTTTAGACAAAACAGGGTGCATTTATGCATTGAATTCTAGGTTAAAGAATTTTGTTTTTTATATTCTCCTTCCTTGTATTAGTCTTAATATTATTGCTATTACAGCAATTACAAGAAGAATATGAATAATCGCTCCTGCGCTATAAGCAAAGTAACCTATTGCCCAAAGGAAGATTAAAATTACTGCGATTGTGTAGAGAAGATTGCTCATAATGTTTGTTTTTTAATGATTAAAAATTGCAGTATAAAGCTTGGTTTTGGATATTATTAACCTTCTATTTTTTATATTAAAAACGTGTTACTAAGGTAGTTAGAATTACTAATAAAAACTCATAAAGAAGCGTTAAAAGTCTATTTTGTTATTGACAATCAAGCATTTAACAATAGGTTGTGTCAGAATCGAATTTACCGTTTAGATGATGATCAAGATGTTGATTGTTTTGGGAGAATCAATTATGGGTTTTGGGTTAGGTTTTTTGCGGAATTCGGCATTTATTCTATTTCTATTAATTCAATTCCTCTAAATTTAATGTATTTTTGCAACGAATACTTGATTTTACAATGGAAAATAATTTTAGAATGATTGCCAAAACCTTTTTTGGTTTTGAAGAAATACTGGCAAACGAATTGAAAATGCTGGGCGCACAAGACGTGGAGCAAGGCGTAAGAATGGTCAGTTTTAAAGGAGATAAGGGCTTTATGTACAAAGCGAACTTAGCTTTGAGAACCGCTTTGAAAATATTGAAACCTATTTATTTCTTTAAAGCAAGAGACGAAAATGCATTATATAAAGGAATTTCAGGAGTAAATTGGTCGAAATTTATCAGTGCAAACCAGACTTTTGTGATTGATGCAACCGTGCATTCAGAGTATTTTAATCATTCGGAATTTGTTTCCCAAAAATGTAAAGATGCCATCGTGGACCAATTCCGCGAAAGAACGGGACAACGTCCGAGTATCGAAAAAATACATCCTGATTTAAGAATAAATATTCATATTGACAAAGATCAAGTTTCGGTAGCGCTGGATACTTCCGGAAATTCGTTGCACCAAAGAGGATATAGAACAGCTACCAATATTGCGCCTATCAACGAAGTTTTGGCAGCAGGAATATTGCTGCTTTCAGGTTGGGATGGACAAGGTGATTTCTTGGATCCAATGTGTGGTTCCGGAACGTTCTTGGCTGAAGCCGCAATGATCGCCTGTAATATTCCGGCAAACATCAACCGTAAAGAATTTGCTTTCGAAAAATGGAACGATTGGGATAATGATTTGTTTGACCAAATTATGGATTCTCTGATGAAGAAAATTCGAGAATTTCATTACACCATAAAAGGATACGACAAAGCGCCAAGTGCTGTGATGAAAGCCAAAGACAATGTCAAAAACGCTAATTTAGACGAATACATCACTATCGAAGAACGTAACTTTTTCGACACAGAGAAAACTACCCAAGGAAAATTGCATATGGTTTTCAATCCTCCTTACGATGAACGATTGGACATTCATATGGAAGAATTCTACAAGAATATTGGCGATACTTTGAAGAAAAATTATCCGGGAACAAACGCCTGGTTCATTACCGGAAACCTCGAAGCTTTGAAATTTGTTGGATTAAAACCTTCCCGAAAAATCAAACTTTTCAACGCCAGCATCGAAGCCAGATTGGTGAAATACGAAATGTATGAAGGAAGCAAGAGAACAAAATTCCAGACAGCAGAAGGCAGTTAGCAGGTTTCAGATGATATCAACTTTAAAATTTAAACTTTTTTAAACTTTAAACTAAAAATATGACCAAATTACAAGTACGTGCCTTTCTATACCAACTGGGTTGTTTCGCGATATTATTCATCTCAATCCAATATTTATTGGCAAGATTTACTCATTTAACGGGATTCTGGATTCCGTTTACCGCTTTTGTGGTAGGAACAATTTTGTCTCCAAAATTTCAGGCAGCCAAAACCAAAGACGGCGAAAAACTATTTATGTCGTGGCTGTTTATAAAAGGAATTAAGGAAATAGGGTAGAGAGAATTACGAATGTAAAATTACGAATTACGAATTGAGAAAATGAATTATTAAATTTTATTGATTTTTAGTACGTAAGGTTTTCTGAATGGAGCCAATGATTTTTAATAACTCGTTTACGTCAAGTAATAAACTTTCATTTTCTTTTTTTGAAATATAATCGGTATCGGTTAATAATCGAATCCAATAATGGGTTTCTCTGGCTTCTTTATAGGCAATAGTGAGTTTAGCAAAAAAATCCTTGTCAGTTTGTCCTCCAATAGCTTCCTCAATATTCGTTCCTATTGATGTGCCTGAGCGAAGTAATTGTTTACTCAATACGAACTCCTTTTTTTCTTCACACAAGTATTTATATACTTTCACAATTCTTACAGCAAAGGCATAACTTTTAATTTGAATAATATTCTCTTTCATATAATCCAGTAATTATTATACTTCTCTTAACGTGGTATTTCGTAATTCTCAATTCGTAATTAATTTATTTCACCCGGTAATTCGTAATTCCTAATTCGTAATTATTTTATTTCACCCCGTAATTCGTAATTCTCAATTCGTAATTATTTATTTTTAGGTTTAACAGTTTTCTTATAAAGCGGAACAAAATAAGTCACCGTATAATTGAATCCGGCTCCAAAATTACCGGCATACGTTCTGTTGAATCCCGGAATATAAAGGTTTTCGAAGTTATCGCTTGGTTTTTTATCGGCAACCAATACATTCAGACGAAGACTGAAACCCACGAAAATATTGTTGATTACTTTTACTTTTATACCTGTCACTACTTCAATCCAACTCGCTGTTAACCCATTGAATTCTTCTCCGGAAGGTTTCCAAGGCATCTCACCCCAATAAGGATATGCATTGTAAGTTTTGTAACTGTTCAATCGTTGGCTAAAAGTACTTACGCCATAGCGCAAACCAATGGATATGATGTTCTCCATATCCAACCAGTTTTCATAAGCATTATAATCAAAACCCACTTTAAGATAAGTGCCTTTTGTATTGGTATTTAAGCGGTCGTCTTCGGTAGTTTTATCTTCACTTCCAAGTTCAGCAGCCAAAAAATATTTTTTCGTCAGGCGATAATCACCTACTAATTCAATGCCTTTATAATTCGAATCATACAAACCACGTGTTAATTTGTACAAGTCAACACCCACTCGCAAACCATAACGATCCTTTTTTACGGGAATAATATTATCGGTTTTTGCAGCTTCCAATGGATTCACTGTTGCTTGCTTTGGAGCTTCCGGAATATCGCCTTGAATTTTAGTTCTTGGAGACGAAGTTTTCTTTGGAATAGTGTCTTGTGCTTGTGCCAAAAACAAAAACAACAGCAGCCAAATACTAAAAAAATACTTTAATGTGTGTTTCATTTTCGTTATCTATATTATTTTTTTCAACTGAAATATATTGCATCCATTTTAGTAGTTTGCTTTCAGGTACAGCAGTATGAACATATTTATTGTTTGGATCGAAAGTGAAAAGGGTTTTAAAACCGCAAGCTCTCGATACAAAAATATCGTTTCGTGTATAATTAAACGTAATTTTATCAATGTCTATTAATGTTGGATTTGAATTGCCAGAATTTAGGATAAAATTATATGTTGTACTGTTTGCGTCCGTTTTTAAGGGAATTGAAATAGTGGTTCCGTTGGTCAGGTATTTTGCTTCTCCTGTGGCACTTTCATTGAAAACAATTCCTTCTGTCATTCCTTCACCAATGACTTTTAGATTTGTCACATTTTTTAAAACAGAAGCATTGGTAATATTATAAAATTCAATCACAAGTCGGGGAGTTGTAGACGTGTTTGCGTCACAAATATCATCTTTCTCACAACTGGAGAAAGAGAACGTTGCAATTAATAAAAGTATAAGTATTTTTTTCATAAATTTTTTAAATATCAATGGCAATATCAATGGCAAAATTCAATTTCAATAATAACTGCAACCTGCAACCTGCAACCTGCAACCTGCCGTCTGCAATCTGCCGTCTGCAATCTGCAACCCTATCTTCTCTCCAAAAGTACAACATTTTCTACGTGATGCGTTTGCGGAAACATATCAACCGGACGAACGCGGCTTACCTTGTACTTTTCATCCATTAAAGCCAAATCACGTGCTTGTGTAGCAGAGTTACAGCTTACATATACGATTTTTGAAGGTTCAATCTTCATAATTTGTTCAATTACGTCTTTGTGCATTCCATCGCGTGGCGGATCAGTGATGATGACATCGGGCTTGCCGTGCTGCGCAATAAAACTTTCGTTGAAAACCACTTTCATATCGCCTACATAAAACTCACAATTCGAAATGTTGTTGCGTTCGGCATTGGCTTTAGCATCAATAATTGCTTCAGGAACACTTTCTACTCCAATAACTTTCTTGGCATTTTTCGACACAAATTGGGCAATTGTTCCCGTTCCGGTATATAAATCATAAACGATTTCGTTGCCAGTAAGGCCAGCAAAATCTCTTGTGATTTTATATAATTCGTAGGCTTGGTCGGAGTTGGTTTGGTAAAAGGACTTGGCATTAATGCTAAATTTTAAACCTTCCATTTCTTCTAAGATGTAATCTCTTCCTTTATATAGCTTGATGTTTTGGTCGTATAAAGTGTCGTTTGCCTTGTTGTTGACCACATATTGTAGCGAGGTAATCTGAGGGAATTTCTCGTAAACATAATCGAGAAGCAATTCTCTACTGGCTTTGTCATTTTCGAAAAACTGAATCAAAACCATAATTTCTCCAGTCGAAGCCGTTCGCATCATCAGAGTTCTGAGCAAGCCTTCGTGATTTCTTGGATTGAAAAAAGTCAGCGCATTTTCATTGGCGAAAGCCCGAATTGCATTCCGAATTGCATTTGATGGGTCTTCCTGTAAATGACATTTGTTGATGTCCAAAATCTTGTCCCACATTTTCGGAATATGGAAACCCAAAGCGTTTCTATTTCCTAAGTCTTCTGTGCTACCAATTTCTTTTTCGGTCAGCCAACGACTGTTCGAAAACGAAAACTCCATTTTGTTTCTGTAAAAAAACTGTTTCTCTGAACCCAGTATTGGTTCAAACTCGGGAAGTTCTATTTTCCCGATGCGAAGTAAATGGTTTAAAACCTCATTTTGTTTGTAATATAATTGCTGGTTGTAGTTCATATTCTGCCATTTGCAACCGCCACAAACGCCAAAATGTTCGCAAACCGGTTCAATCCGATACTCTGAATATTCGTGAAATTTCACTGCTTTTCCTTCGTAATATGCCTTGCGCTTTTTGAAAGTTTGCACATCAATCACGTCGCCGGGAACGACATTAGGGATAAAAATTACTTTTCCATCCGGGGCTTTTGCCACCGAAACGCCTTTTGCGCCTGCATCAAGGACTTTTATATGATCAAAAACGATCTTGTCTGTATTTTTCTTAGCCATAGCGCAAAAATAAGGCTTTGGATGGTTTTATAAATTTTAATTGGGAAATATTTTCAACAAGGTTTATTTATTTGGGATTTATCAAGAGAAAAATTGGTTTCAGGCGGACTTCTCATTGAGTTAAAATCATTTTAAAGGGTTTAAAACTAAGGCTATAAATGATGAATTAAAGATAAAAAGGTAGAATTAATCTTAATAAGTAGTGAAAAGTGTAGTTTAAAGGTTTTATTAACACTTTCATCGAAAAAAAGTACCAACTGTATTTTATTTATATAGTTTCGTTTTTAAATTCACAAAAAGTATACAATTCAACTTTAATAAATAGCTAAAACAGCAAAGTTTTATGCTGTTTTTTAGAAGGAGTCAAATACCAATAATTGAGTTTAAATGGAATCCCAAATTCTATTATTTTTAATCATTTTTTAAGTAAATTATTTAAGTATGAAAACATTTCTACGTAAATTCGGAATCTTCGCCATAGTATTTGTAATGGCCAATTTGTTTTTTTCGAGCGCTGCTTTTGGGCAGGCAACGGTTTCAACAGATTTATTGGATTACCCACCGGGAGCTACTGCCATTATTACCGGGGCTGGATTTCAGCCGGGTGAAATAGTAGAATTGCACGTAGAGCACGCAGACGGTGATCCTTTGGGGATTGATCCTCAGTATCACGTGCCTTGGGAGGTGGCTGCAGATTCGAATGGGGGATTCACTACTTCTTGGTTTGTTCCAACAGATGGTGATGCCCTTGGTGCAAAATTCTTGTTGAGTGCTCACGGAAATATGGGTTCTGTGGCTGAGTGGACGTTTACAGATGGTACATTAACGATAAGTACAGACCTTTTAAATAAGGCAGTGTACTGTACGGGTCAGGAAATGATTGTATATTTTAGTACTACGGGGACAACTGCCGGTTTTAATTCCACTAATTTTTCTGCACAAATAAGTAACCCTGGTGGTCAATTTAATAACAATAGTCCCATTCTCACAATAACTACAGCCCCGGTACAGATTTCTACTGATGGTTTTACAGCCTACTGGAAAATGGGTGTGACAGTACCTACAATTAATAGTGGAGGGGGTAATCATTATGCTTTGCGTGTAAATTATGATACAATACTTGTGGTCGGCTATCCTGATGTTCCTGGCACTAAGCTTGAACAAGTAAGAAATGCTCCTTTGCAACTTTATGGAAGCGTAACGGCATTCTCTGTGACGGTTTCAAATAGTGGAAATGCTTGTCCATCTGGAGTAACGATAACTCTAGGAGGTTCTGAGGTTGGAGTTTCTTACCAGTTATATCGAAACAGTATTGCAGTAGGTAGTCCAAAAATAGGGATAGTATGCTCCGGAGGTGGTTGCAATATTTTATTTACGAATATAACTATAGGAGGTACATATACAGTCATTGGCAGTATAAATGGAGGTTGTGTAGGCAATATGAGCAATTCTGTAAGCGTTACAAGTGGAGCGGTGTCTGCTCCAATTGTCGGGGATCAGAATTTTTGTTCTGGTGTACCAGCTTCTCCAACAGTTGCAAATTTGCCGCAGGGTGGTGGTACTTATAAATGGTACGATAATTTATTTAATTTTTTAAGTTCTGGTACTTTACTTTCAACTGGAACCTATTATGTTACACAAACAAGTGGTGGTTGCGAAAGTGCTCCTACAACTGTAAATGTAAAAGTACCAGCTTCGCCATCATTTATCTTAGGAGCAAGTTCTACCCGTTGCCAAGCAGCTGGAGATGTTTCTTATGCTGCAACTGGAGCTGCATTTATAACTTATAGTCTAGATGCTATTTCACTTGGGGCAGGAAATTTTATTGATACAGCAACTGGTTTGGTAACCTATGTTGCAGGATATTATGGTACCAATACTGTCACGGCAAGTGCAATAGGCTGTTTTGGGACAGTGACTGCAACACATACGGTAACTACTAAACCTAAAGCTATTGCTGGAGGGATAATCGGAAGCACAAGTGTTTGTATGGGAGCAAGTAATATAGTTTATTCTATTGGCCCTGTAGTTTTAGCTACTTCTTATAGTTGGACCGTACCTT
>NZ_JAYWCK010000022.1:0-17435 GCF_043780635.1 Flavobacterium sp. | reverse complement strand
GAAAGTATTGGAAAATTTGGTAAAGACACCGACAATTGGGAATGGCCACGTCACACAGGAGATTTTTCTATGTTTAGAGTTTATGCTGATAAAGACGGTAATCCAGCTGAATATTCAAAAGAAAATGTGCCTTTGAAACCAAAATATTATTTACCAATAAGCTTGAAAGGTGTTCAAGAGAATGATTTTGCAATGATATTGGGTTATCCGGGTAGAACTAATCGATGGATGCCAGCAAGCGGAATTGAACAAAACATCAAATTTGCCTATCCTGCTTGGGTTGAAGGTGCCAAAACCGGAATGGACAGAATGAAAGTGTATATGGATAAAGATGCTACAGTCCGTTTGCAATATGCGTCAAAGTATGCTTCGACAGCTAATTATTGGAAAAATCGTCAAGGAATGATAGATGCATTGACTAAATCCGGAACGGTTAAAACTAAAACTAGTGAGGAAACCAAGTTCAATGAGTGGGCAAACAAATCCGAAAACAAAACTAAATATGGTAGTATAATTGCTATAATTAATAATTATTACGCAAAAACTAATTTGAAATCTTGTCATGATAATTACCTTTCTCAATTGATGAGAACTGCTTCTTATGGTCCTTCGCCTGCGATTCTGGGAAATGCACTTATAGCTTATTTTAAGGAAAATGAAGCTAAAAGAGCGGAGATGCTTCCAAAATTAAACGGATTAATTGAGAATGTATATGGAAAATTTTATGCTCCTTTAGAGAAAGATGTCTTTATTGCTCAATTAAATCTATATGCATCTAAAGGTTCAGAATATGGTCTTTCTCCATTAGTATTAAAATTGAAAGAAGGGAATAATGGAGATTTTACCACTGTTGTAGCTGATGCAGTTTCCAAAAGTATTTTTGCATCTAAAGAAGGCGTTTTGGCTTTTATGAAGGATCCAAAACCAGAGCAGATTAGTGCTGATCCTTTGTATGCTATTTCAAATGAATTAGCCACAAAAATGAGAGCTAAATCAGAAGAGCAACTGCAATTAGATAATGATTTTGAGAAGGCCTACCGCAATTTAGTAGAGGGTTTGCGTGAGTCTAAAATAAATACAATCAAATATCCGGATGCTAATTCAACATTGAGATTGTCTTATGGTAAAGTAAATGCCTTGCCAGCTGACAAACGCAATGATGCAACTATTAATAATTATACTACAATGGCAGGAATGGTCAAAAAGTATAAAGCCGGAGACCAAGAATTTGATTTACCAGCTCGATTATTAGAGTTAAATAATGCAAAGGATTTTGGAAAATATGCTGACAAAGCGGGTTATATGCCGGTAAATTTCTTGACCGATAATGATATTACAGGAGGAAATTCCGGTTCACCGGTACTAAATGGAAAAGGGGAATTGATAGGAATTGCTTTTGATGGCAACATCGAAGGTATAGCTGGTGATGTTATTTTTGATAAAAAATTGCAAAGAACAATCAACGTAGATATTCGTTATGTACTTTGGATAATCGACAAATATGCAGGTGCAAAAAGCATTGTAGACGAAATGACGATTGAAAGCGAAAACTTAAATTAAAGTAAAAAACCCATCTCCTATTTTTTTTGAGATGGGTATTTTTTTATTTACTTATTCGTTTCATTATAAGTGTCAAACAAAAATTGCAAGGTTTCATTAATATTGTTGGCTTTCATCGTTGGATATTGTGTAGCAATATTCAACCAATTTTCTATAATTTCTTCAAAATTGTCGCCAACTTCATTAACAACTGGGACTCCCATTTTCTTCAATGCTGCAGCATTGCATTCTTGTTCGTAATGATCCCGAATAGGAATGCTGAGTATTTTTTTTCCAAGATATAAAGCTTCTGCGGGAGTTTCAAAGCCACCACCGGTAATAATGCCATGACAACTGATTAAACTTTCGTTGAATAATTTTTGATTTACTGGATAATAAGTAATGTTTCCAACAGTGTGTTTCATTTTAACATCTCCCAAAAACCAATGAAATTCTTGTTCGGAAAGTTTGTTAAATGCTTTTTCCAAACAGTCCTTTTGGAAAGAAGGCAAGTAAACAGTAATGTGTTTTAAATCTTTTGGTTCGGCTTGCATTATTTCATCTTTGATAATTGGAGGATAAATAAAGGAATCGTATTTTTCAAAATGCAATCCAATATGCTTTGGAGAAGGTGCATAATGTTTAAGAATCATTTCCCCTATAATGCTTCTTTTTTCAGGTCTTGGCGTAGCATCCGAAAAAAAACTGGCTTGATGTCCAAACTGCACCGATTGTACTTTTTGCAATTTACACGCCAGTGAAGTAATAGAGTCAAAATCATTTATGACCACATCATAATTTTTCAAAGGCAAGGATTTGGCATCTTTATACATCTGAATGGGTTGAATGTTTTTGGCAATATCCCAGTAATTTAATCCGCCACATTTGCTATAATGTAGGCTGCAACCGTCACTTTTAAATTTCACAGGCAAATCAATATTTAGGCTCGCATTGTTTCCACTCAAAAAGAAATCTACAGAACCAAATTTTTGTAAATAAGGATATAATTGAATGGCTCTACTTATATGCCCATTGCCTGTAGCTTGTATTGCGTAAAATATTTTCATTATTTTTTAAATTAATTGAAAGTTATTTTGTTGTTACAGTATTGTTTTAGGATAAAATTTTGGCAACAATGTCATTAATAATCATATCTTCTTTGTTTTCAGAGCTTAAATAATCAGATTTTTTATAATGGTAAATTTTCCACTTCTCTTTTTTGTATTCTAATGCTGTAAGGTTTTCAACCCAATCGCCACTATTCAAATACAATACTTTTCCATGTTCGTTTATAACTTCCTTCATTTGAGGTTTGTGAATATGACCACAAACAACATAACTGTATTTTTTTTGGATCGCAATTTCGGCAGCAGTAGTTTCAAAATTGGAAACAAATGAAACCGCTTTTTTTACACTGTCTTTAACCATTTTAGAAAAACTTCGTTTCTCTTTTCCAAGAGCAACTAAGATCCAATTGATGAAACTATTTATTAAAATCAATAAATCATATCCTTTTCCGCCTAGCTTTGCCAATATTTTTGCGTATCCTTTTGTAGAGGAGTCAAAAACATCACCATGAAAAATCCATGTTTTTTTTCCATCCAAATCCAAGACTAATTTGTCTACCAGTTCTAAGTTTCCTAAAATGAAATCTGAATATTTTCTTAGTGCTTCATCATGATTTCCTGTAATGTATATAACACGTGTTCCTAAATTCGACATTTTAATAATGTATCTCAGAACCTCCATATGCGCTACTGGGAAATAGCGTTTGCTGAAACTCCACATATCAATAATATCACCGTTTAAAACCAAAGTCTTAGGTTGGATTGACTTTAAATATTGTAATAATTCCTTAGCCTGGCAGCCGTAAGTCCCAAGATGAACGTCACTAATTACTACTAAGGGGATTTTTCGTTTTCGTTTCATATTTTGTTTTTACAAAACTAATGGCACTATGTTATGGCAATGTTTCTTTTGTATTATTATTTGGTTTGTTTTAACCTAAAATTCTGTCTTTCCTTTTATAAATTTCCTTATTTTTGAAAAATGAAAAAAATAACATTCCTATTTTTACTATTACCTATACTCATTTTTGCTCAAGCCGATTTTGAAAAAGGGGAGAAATTATTCCGAGAAGGGAAATACGAACAAGCGCAAATTGTTTTTGAGAACTTCGTTAAAGAAAATCCTTCCAATTTAAAAGCAATTGAATATTTAGGAGACATTGCTGGTCATAATAAATCTTGGGATAAAGCCATTGTATATTATAAGAAGCTAAAGCAACTAAAACCCTCTGAAGCTAATTATTATTATAAATACGGAGGTGTTCTTGGAATGAAAGCCAAAGAAGCCAATAAATTCAAGGCTCTCGGAATGATTGGTGAAGTGAAAGAGTCATTCGAAAAAGCGATAACACTTAATCCAAAACATATCGAAGCGCGTTGGGCTTTGGTAATGATATACATTCAACTGCCAGGAATAGTGGGTGGAAGTGAATCAAAAGCGATAAAATATTCAAATGAATTATTAAAACTGTCGCCTGTTGACGGCTATTTATCCAGAGGTCAAATAGAAGAATATTTCGAAAGATATCCATCGGCAGAAACACAATATAAAAAAGCAATTGCGGCTGGAAGCACCAAAACAGGAGGGCAAATGCTAGCTAATTTGTATAAAAACAAAATGAATAAATCTGTAAAAAAGAATTAAAAATATGAGAACTCATTTTATAGCCATTGGCGGAAGTGCGATGCACAACTTGGCTTTGGCATTACATAACAAAGGTTATCAGGTTACGGGAAGTGACGATGCTATTTTTGAACCATCAAAAACTCGTTTGGATAAAAAAGGAATTTTACCTCCAGAATTGGGTTGGTTTCCTGAAAAAATTACTCTAGATATTGAAGCCATAATTCTCGGAATGCACGCTAAAGCTGATAATCCAGAGTTATTAAAAGCGCAAGAATTAGGACTTAAAATATATTCCTATCCCGAATTTTTATACGAACAATCCAAAAATAAAACCCGAGTGGTCATTGGTGGTTCACACGGAAAAACTACAATTACTTCGATGATTTTGCACGTAATGCACTTTCATAATATTGAAGTCGATTATATGGTTGGAGCACAATTAGAAGGTTTCGAAACGATGGTTCACCTTACCGAAGAAAATGATTTTATCGTACTCGAAGGTGATGAATATTTATCGTCACCAATAGATAGAAGACCAAAATTCCATTTGTATCAACCTAATATTGCCCTAATTTCTGGAATTGCTTGGGATCATATCAACGTTTTTCCAACCTATGATTTCTATGTAGAACAATTTGAAATTTTCATTGCCAAAATCACCAATGGCGGAATCTTAGTTTATAATGAAGAAGATTCAGAAGTGAAGCGCGTTGCCGAAGCCGCCACAAATCCAATTAGAAAAATACCGTATACAACTCCAAAATATGAAGTGAAAAATGGTGTTACTCTTCTTGAAACTCATGAAGGCGCAATGCCAATCGAGGTTTTTGGAGCGCATAACTTGAATAATTTGGCTGGAGCCAAATGGATTTGTCAGAATATGGGTGTTGATGAAGCCGATTTTTATGAAGCGATTGCCAGTTTTAAAGGTGCCTCCAAACGATTGGAAAAAATTGCAGAAAGCAAAACCAAAGTTGTTTACAAAGATTTCGCCCATTCGCCAAGCAAAGTATCTGCAACCACTAAAGCCGTGAAAGAACAATATCCAAATAGAACTTTGGTGGCTTGTCTGGAGTTACATACCTATAGCAGTTTGAATGCCGAATTTCTGAAAGAATATGAAGGGGCGTTAGAATTTGCTGATGTTGCCGTGGTTTTCTATTCACCAGATGCAGTAAAAATTAAGCAACTCGAAGAAGTAACCTACGACCAAATCGCGAAAGCCTTCAACAGAAAAGATTTGATTATTTATACCAATCCGGCAGCTTTTAAAGATTTTATATTCAAACAAAATTTCGAAAACTCTGCATTATTGTTAATGAGTTCTGGGAATTATGGCGGATTGAATTTCGATGAGGTTAAGGAGTTGATGAAATAAATTATAAATGGAACAAAATAATTTCCCCATAACAAATTGGTCCGAAGACGACAAACCACGCGAAAAACTAATGCTGAAAGGCAAAAGTGCTTTGAGTGATGCCGAATTGATAGCTATTTTGATTGGTTCTGGAAGCAGAAACGAATCGGCGGTGGGTTTGAGTAAAAGGATTTTGGCGAGTGTCGACAACAACTTAAATGCTTTGGGAAAATTGACCATTCAACAATTGATGAATTTCAAGGGAATAGGCGAGGCCAAAGCCATTTCGATTATTGCAGCAATGGAATTAGGAAGACGAAGAAGGGCAGAAGATGCGGTAGAATTAAAGAAAATTTCTTCCAGCAAAATGATTTTTGAGTTGATGCAACCTATTATTGGTGAATTGCCACACGAGGAGTTTTGGGTTTTGTATTTGAACAATTCGAATAAAGTACTTTCTAAATCTCAACAAGGAAAGGGAGGAATCACAGGAACTATTGTTGATGTGAGATTAGTTTTTAAAGCTGCTCTCGAATTGGGCGCAACTGGGCTGATACTATGCCACAATCATCCTTCGGGAACTTTGATTCCCAGTGATGCAGACAAACAAATTACAAGAAAGTTAAAAGAGGCAGGTCGAAACCTGGACATTAATGTGCTGGATCACATTATTATTACCGAAAATGGGTATTACAGTTTTAATGACGATGGAATTTTTTAAATATGAAAACAAGGAACACAAATATAACTGACGTCTTTTTTGATTTAGACCACACGCTTTGGGATTTCGAAAAGAACTCGGCTTTGGCATTTGAAACGGTTTTTAAAATGCAGGATATAGAAGTGGATATGGCTGAATTTCTCCATTTTTATGTGCCAATAAATAGAGCGTATTGGGAAAAATATAGAAAGGATGAAATTACTCAAAAAGAACTGCGTTATGGCAGACTGAAAGACACGTTTGATTTGATAAATTATACTGTTTCAGATGATTTAGTTGAATTATTGTCAGTAGAATACATTCATTATTTGCCAAAATACAATCATTTATTTGACGGAACAGTTGAAATTTTAGACTATTTGAAAACAAAATATAATTTGCACATTATAACAAATGGTTTTGCTGAAATTCAGGGAAATAAGATGAACAATTCGTATATTTCGCATTATTTTAAAACCATTACCAATTCGGAAATGGTGGGAGTAAAAAAACCCAATTCACTTATTTTTGATTATGCACTAGATTTGGCCAAAGCCAAAAAAGAAAATAGCATTATGATAGGAGATTGCATTGAGGCCGATGTTCAAGGTGCTTTAGATGCGGGTTTAGACGCCATTTTATTTACCGAAAGTACAGAGCAAGTTGCAGAAAACATCAAACAAGTTAACCATTTATTAGAACTTAAAAAATACTTATAATTATGAAAAAATATTTCCTGTTCCTGATTCTTTTTATTGCGAGCTACAGTTATTCGCAATCTGTTAATGATTACAAAGGAGTGATTATTCCAATGAAATATGACTTTCTAAAAACTGAAAATCAATACCGACTCCAGACTATTACTAAATTAGATTTGCAAAAAGCCGGTTTTCAGGCTTTTTATGCCACTGAAACAATTCCTGCAGAATTCACCGATAGATGCAGCCTCTTATATGTTGAAGTAAAAAAGGAAAATGCTTTTTTAGTGTCAAAACTTTATATTGTTTTAAAAGATTGTTATAGTGCTATTATTTTTCAGTCTGTTATTGGGAAAAGCAGAGAAAAAGAGTTCGAAACCGCCTATGTTGATGCATTAAACCAAGCATTTATTTCAGTTTATGCCTTGAATTATAAATACAATGGAAATACTAATTTTAGTCCAAAAACAGGAATTAATACACAATCAGTTCCTGTTGCTGTAACTCCAACTACATCGGCTCCTGTGATGGTAGCAGTTCCAGTTGTTGCGGTTTCAGTTGCAAAAAATGAACCTAAAATAACAGAAAGTACTAGCTCAAATACGCTTTATGCTCAACCCACGCCTTATGGTTATCAATTAATTGACAGCGAACCAAAAGTTGTGATGAAAGTTTATAAAACATCTAATCCTGCCAGTTTTATGGCAACAAAAGAAAGCCTTCAAGGAGTTTTGGTTTCTAAAGACAATCAGTGGTTTTTTGAATATTACCAAAACGATAAATTAATTTCAGAAAAAATTGACGTTAAATTCTAAAATAGAATTTAATATCCATATTTGTTTTTCCAACGGTTCTTTAAAAATTCACGGTTGCTATTCTCTCTAGAATTGTTTCCTGGATTATAAAGAACTGTTTCTTTTATGGCATCCGGAAGAAATTCCTGTTCGGCGAAGTTATTGGCAAAATCGTGTGAATATTTGTACTCGTCGCCATAACCCAATTCTTTCATCAACTTTGTTGGCGCATTGCGCAAATGAATAGGAACAGGTAAGTCGCCAGTTTGTTTAACTAATTGTTGGGCGGTTCCAATTGCCAAATAGGAAGCATTACTTTTGGGAGAAGTTGCCAAATAAATAGCGCATTGACTCAAAATAATTCTGCTTTCAGGATAACCAATGGTGGCAACAGCCTGAAAAGTATTGTTGGCCATAATGAAAGCCGTAGGATTGGCATTTCCAATATCTTCACTGGATAAAATGAGCATTCTTCTGGCGATAAATTTAACGTCTTCGCCTCCTTCAATCATTCTGGCCAACCAGTAAACTGCGCCATTTGGATCACTTCCCCGAATTGATTTTATAAATGCCGAAACGATGTCATAATGCTGTTCGCCACTTTTATCATACAAAACTGTGTTTTGTTGCACGAGTTCGAAAACTCTGTCATTTGTGATTTCAATTTCGTCTTCATCGGAAGCGTTTACGACTAATTCAAAAATATTTAATAGTTTACGTCCATCACCACCAGAAAGTCTCAACAGCGCTTCGGTTTCGGTTAATTTTATATTTTTAGTACCCAAAAAAGTATCAGTTTTCAGGGCTCGGTGCAATAAAGCCTCCAAATCATCTTTGGTAAACGCATTTAAAATATAAACTTGGCAACGTGACAATAGTGCAGGAATCACTTCAAAACTTGGGTTTTCGGTCGTAGCACCAATCAGCGTTATCCAACCTTTTTCGACTGCTGCTAATAAAGAATCTTGTTGTGATTTGCTGAAACGATGAATCTCGTCAATAAATAGAATTGGGTTTTTTGTGGTAAAAAGTCCACCACTTTGCTTGGCTTTTTCAATTACGTCACGAATGTCTTTCACGCCCGAGTTGATGGCACTCAAAATATAAAATGGTCGTTTCGATTCTTGGGCGATAATTTGTGCCAAAGTTGTTTTTCCGGTTCCTGGAGGTCCCCAGAAAATCAAGGATGGAATAATTCCTTTTGCGATTTGTTGCGTCAACGAGCCATTTGGCCCCACTAAATGGGATTGACTGATGTAATCTTCTAATTTTTGCGGACGTATGCGTTCTGCTAATGGTGCTTCCAAAGTGATTTTAGATTTTAGATTGAAGATTTGAGGAATCACAAATTTATGATATTGCAGTTACAAATGGTATGATATTCTTGCAAACTTATTCAGTCTATATTCTATCATCTATTTTCTATTCTCTTTTTTTTAAAATATGACAAAATAGCATTAAATTGCTTTTGGTTAAATTTTTGATTTGTATTTTCTGAAGCAGAACTTAAAATCCAACACCTAAAACGAAGAATGAACGACAATCATTTCAAATATACTAATTCGGTCATTGCACTTCCACTTTTTTTTGTGTTGTTCGTGTGGTTTGTTTATTGGTTGGAAATCCGATTTGATTTTGATTTTGTTGAAAATGGTATTTACCCAAGAACATTATCGGGTTTACAAGGCATTATTTTCAGTCCTTTCATCCACGCTGATATTGAACATTTGTATAATAATTCCATTCCGCTATTGATCTTATTAGCTGCGTTACAGTATTTTTACACCAGACAGTCTTTGGTGGTTATTAGTTATGGAATATTACTTTCAGGATTAATAACTTGGGTAATAGGTAGAGATAGTTACCATATTGGTGCCAGTAGTTTGATTTACGTTTTGGTCAGTTTTATCTTTTTCAAAGGAATTCAAACCAAATATTATCGATTAGTAGCCTTGTCATTAGCCGTAGTTGTGGTTTATGGAGGTTTAGTTTGGTATATTTTCCCGAAAGTAGAAGAAAAAATTTCTTGGGAAGGACATCTGGCTGGATTGATTACAGGTTTTGTCCTTTCGATAATTTACAAGACACCAGAATATACGAAAATTATCAAATACGATTGGGAACATCCAGATTTTGACCCTCAAGAAGATAAGTTTATGCAGCGATTTGATGAAAATGGGAACTTTGTCAACATTCCAATAGTTGAATTAGACGACGAATTTCCTCCCTATTTTTCCTCAAGTTCCTTAGTAGATTATACTATAGTTAAAAACGAAGAAAATGAATCAAAATCAGAATCTTGATTCATTTTTTATTATACTTTCTGACATCTGCAACCTGTAATCTGCAATCTAAAATTAACTTCTCTGTCTAACCGCTTCATATAAAAAAGCACCACAAGCTACAGAAACATTTAGCGAACCAATTGTCCCGAACATTGGAAGTTTTGCTTTTTCATCTACAATTTTAAGAACAGAAGGATTGATTCCTCTATCTTCTGAACCCATAATGATGGCAACACCTTCTTTTAAATCAACATCATAAATATTTTGATCGGTTTTTTCTGTCGCAGCAACGGTTTTTATTCCTGAACCTTGAAGATAGAAAATGGCATCTTTGATGTGTTCCACTTTGCAAATAGGCACATTAAAAACAGCGCCAGCCGAAGTTTTTACGGTGTCACCATTTACTGGAGCTGAACCTGCTTTTTGAACAATAATTCCGTTTACACCTGTACATTCTGCAGTTCTGATAATAGCTCCAAAATTTCTTGCATCCGATATCTGATCCAGAATTAAAAACAAAGGTACTTTCCCGGATTCTACAGTGGCATCTACTAAATGTTCTAAGTCAATAAACCCGATTGGTGAAATAGAAGCTACGGCACCTTGATGATTATTCGGAGTTAATCGATTCAGTTTTTCGATAGGTACATAAGAAAAATTGACATTGGCACGCTTCATTACTTTCATTAAGTCCTTCATCAATTCGCCAGATATTTCTTTTTGTATAAATACTTTATCCACTTCTTTTCCTGCTTGTATTGCCTCAATTATTGCTCGTATCCCGAATATTAGATGTTCTTTTTCCATTTTGCAAAGATATGGAAACTAAATTATCTTTTAAGAAAGTTTTTTTTTGACTATTAATAGTAAATGGTCAAAAAATGAAAAATATAAGAACTATTAATTTTATTTTTTTACGGGGATAATAAATGGGTTATAAAAGATTTAGTTTTTATCATTATTTATAACTCTCATTTGGGTATTTTTAAATAAAATATTTTATATTTAATAAAATAATAAAACTAACGGGAGAGTTATGAAATTTAGAGCCCAATTCATTATCATTCTACTTATACTGTCAACTTCTTCTTTTGCTCAAAAAGAAGCGGCTTTTTGGTACTTTGGAAATAATGCAGGACTTGATTTCAATTCAGGAAGTCCTGTCACATTAACAAATGGCAAATTAGTTACCAAAGAAGGATGCACCACTATTTCTGATAAAGACGGTAATTTACTTTTTTATACTGATGGTACTATAGTTTACAATAAAAATCATCAAATTATGCCTAATGGCTCAGGATTGCTTGGACATAATTCAAGTACACAGTCGGCGATAATTGTCCCAAAACCAAACAATCCATATATTTATTATATTTTTACAGTTGACCAACCACTTCCGGCAAATGCCGATAACGATCCATTAAATGACTTAGATCCTCCAAATAATGGGTTAAATTATTCCCAAGTTGACATCCGATTAAATAATGGTCTTGGAGACATCGTGATTGCTGAAAAGAATGTTTCACTTGTCACTTATAACCCAAACGATAGCGAAGAAGTTAAATACAAATGTTCTGAAAAGATTACGGCTGTTCAACACGGAGATGGCGTTTCGTTTTGGGTAATTACACATTTTATAAATAATTTTTATGCTTTTAAAATAAGCACACAAGGTGTCAACAAAAGTCCTGTTAAGACCCCAACCCCGCTAAATATTCCTATAGGTGGATATCTTGCCAATGCAATTGGATACTTAAAAGCATCTCCAAACGGTAAAAAAGTAGTTATAGCAAACAATGCATCAAGGCGAACAAATGAAAATGGACCGAAAGGCAATCCTATTAGAAATACTGGTAATGTGATGCTATATGATTTCGATTCGAGTACAGGAAAAACAAGCAATGAAATCATGTTGTTGAGTAATTCAAATCCGTATGGCGTAGAATTTTCGTCCAAAACAAAAAAGATATATGTAACGGTAAATCAATTTAATGCAGATGGTGAGACAATTTTAGAAAGTTCATTAATTCAATTTGATCTAAAAAGCGCAAATATAATAAACTCAAAAACTATTGTAAATACATCGCCTCTTATAGCAGGAGCTTTACAATTGGCCATTGATGAAAAGATTTACCGCGCAGGATATGTTGCAACTGATTTCATACGCAATAAAATATCAGTAATCAATAATCCAGAATTAGATGGGACTAGTTGCAATTATATGCCTAATGCCATTGATTTGAAAACAGGTAGTTCAGAACAAGGCTTACCACCATTTATCACCTCACTATTTCTTTATACTTTTAGTTACGAGTTTAATTGTTTAGGGCAAGCCACCCATTTTTTTATTAATTCTGTCGAAACAATCGATTCAGTTGTTTGGGATTTTGGCGATGGAACTACATCGACAGATAAAGAAGCATATCATACTTACCTTGCGTCAGGCGATTATAAAGTGACCTTGATAAAAACGGTGAATGGTGAAAACAGAGAACCTGTAGAAAAAACCATTACGATATATGAAACACCTAAAATATTGTCAACACCGTATAAGTTAATACAATGCGACACACAAGATGCTTTTCCTACAGACGGCTTGTCAATATTTAATTTGTCTCTTGCCAATGAACCCTTATGTTTAGGGCAAAAAGATTTTGACGTTAATTATTATCATAGCATTGCCGAAGTGGAAAATGACACTGAAAATATTCAATCTATTCCTGTCATTTATGAAAATAGTATTCCGGATGAAACTGTTTATGCAAAAGTATTTCAACCAAACTCTTCTTGCTACAGCATAGGAAAGATTGTTTTACACGCTAATAAAAATAATATGATACTACCTAAACCTTACCATGAATGTGATTTAGGCGACGGAATGGGTTTGTTTGATTTAGATCAAAAGAAAATAACAATAAAAACTGAATTGAGTTTACCGTCAGATGTCATCTTGTTTTTCTATTCAAATGAAAACGATGCAGCACTAGGCACAAACGAAATCAAAGGTCAATATAAATCCTATCCCAAAACATTGTTTATCCGCGCCGAAAATAGCGAAGGCTGTTATGGAACCGGTCAATTTGATTTAGTAGTGGAACCAACTCCAAAAATCAATCCTTTAGAAAACAAGATACTTTGCGAGGGAATTACAAGCCCTTCTGTGGTATTAGATGCAGGAATTTTAGCTCCAGCAGTATCTGGCGATTTTACCTATTTATGGTCAACAAACGAGACAACTCCATCTATATCTGTCCATAAAGAAGGAGAATATAATGTTATTGTAAAGAATAAATATGGTTGTACTGCCACACACAAATCTATTGTAAGTCTGTCCTATTTAGCAAAAATAAATAACATTATTATTAAAGATTTACAAACTGAAAACCTGGTAATAGTAGATGTTACGAATCCAAGTAGCTATCAATATATGATTAGATATGAAAACGGCTTGACAACTCCATTTCAAAGTTCTCCTATTTTCGAAAATGTGCCAGGTGGTTTTCATGAGTTGATAATTGAAAATATGAATGGTTGTGGTCAAATCCCGAGAAATATTGCTGTACTCGATGCTCCAAAATTCTTTACTCCAAATAGCGATGGAATCAACGATTATTGGAACTTAAAAGGAATTAATTCTAGTTTTTATAAAAACACAATCATTTATATTTTTGACAGATACGCAAAACTTCTCAAGCAAGTATCACCTTCTGGTAGAGGTTGGGACGGCACTTTTAACGGAATTTCCTTGCCTTCAGATGATTATTGGTTTACTGTAAAATTAGAAGACGGTAGAGAAGCAAAAGGTCATTTTAGTTTAAAACGATAAGTTTAAAAAAAACACTAACTCCTTTTAAATTTTTATGATAATAGAAAATCTTATAACATAAACATTTTAAGTAAATTACTACTTTAATTTTTTTTAATTTATTAATTTTAAAAAGTTACAAGATTCTTTCTGTGTTAAATGTTTTAATATTTGATAATTATTTTAAAAAATGTTTTAAGTTTATGTAAAAATATATATGAATATGAAAAGAACTATACTTTTATTTGCTTTGTTACTTTGTTTGACTGGATTCTCCCAAACTAATAAGCAGAAGATTCAATCCCGCCTGAATACTGATATGACAAAGTTTGGATTGACAAGCAAAGATGTTTCTGACTGGATTGTAGAAAGCGAAGTTACTTCTGCAGGAACCAAAATCACCAATTTTTATATCGTTCAAAGATATCAGGGAATTGAAATTTTTAATGCTCAATCTAACATTTCAATGAAAAACGGAAATGTTATTAATATTGGCAACAATTTTGTGAAAAACATAGATAAGAAGGTAAATGCTATTGCTCCTAGTTTATCAGTTCTGGAAGCTATTGCTAGTGCTTATTCTCGTCTTGGAATAACTGCTTCCGCCAAATTTTCTATTGTTGAAACAATAAATGATAAATCGTTTAGATTAAATGATGGAATTCAGGAAGATTTTATTAACGCTAAATTAGTCTACCAACCTACAAAAGATAATAAATTAATATTAGCCTGGGCATATGAGTTTTATTCGCCTGATCGGAAACATCTTTGGAGTATAAGAATAGATGCACTTAATGGAGTTGTATTAGAAAAACATGATTTGGTGGTTAGTTGTAATTTTGGAAAACCAAACCAAAATAATTATCCGTCTAATTATCCTTTTAAATTTAAAGAAGATTTTATTTCAAACACTGTTGTTTCGCCAGTTCAGGTTAATGCGGGTTCTTATACTGTAATTCCTTTTAATTACGAAAGTCCAAATCATAGTCCATTTCAGGTTATAGCCTCACCGAGTAATGTTACAGCATCTCCTAATGGATGGCATAATATCAGTAATACAATAGGCTCAGGCACAACAATTACAATTACTCGAGGTAATAATGTTTATGCACAAGAAGATGCTAATGGAGATGATTTATTAGGAACTCAACCCAGTGGAGGAGCTTCTTTGGACTTTAATTTCTTTTATCCTGGGCAAACAGCTCAGCCCACAACGTATACTTCTGCTGCTACAACAAATTTGTTTTATATGGTAAACATTATACACGATGTTTGGTATCAATATGGATTTGATGAAGCTAGTGGAAATTTCCAATATTCTAATTATGGAAAAGGAGGCACACCTGGAAAAGATTATGTGATAGCGGACTCTCAGGATGGTTATTTGCAGGCCACTCCAACATTAAACAACGCCAATTTTTCTACTCCAGCTGATGGATCTAGCCCAAGGGTACAGATGTACTTATGGACTTATGGTGCACCTCCCACGAATTATATAACTGTAAATTCACCAGCTTCAATCGCAGGACCAAAAGTAGCAACAACAAATGTTTTTGAAGGAACTGACCAAATTCCGGTTCCAGCTTCTCCAAACGGTATTACTTCGAATTTAGTTTTGTACAAAAACAATCCAACACCTCCAGGATATAATTCAGCATGTCAAGTTCCTACAAACGCAGCTGCCCTTGCTGGAAAAATAGCCTTAATAAAAAGGGGAGGTTGTAATTTTAATTTAAAAGTTAAAAACGCTCAGGATGCAGGAGCCATTGGTGTTATTATGATGGATAGTATTCCTAACAATCCATCAAGGTTATCTATGAGTTCCACAGGAATTTTAGGAATAACGATTCCAGCGGTATTTGTAACCAAAGAAATAGGGGATGCATTTATAGCTGAAATGGCAAATGGCCCTGTAAATGTTAAATTAGAAACTCCACAAGGGTTGTATTTATACGCTGATGGCGATTTTGATAATGGAATTATTGCACACGAATATGCCCATGGAATTTCCAGTAGATTAACTGGTGGACGAACTAATCCAAACTGTTTAACTTCTCCAGAGCAGATGGGAGAAGGATGGTCAGATTGGGTTGCATTAATGATGCAAATTAAAACTGGGGATGTTGGTGAGACCGCAAAAGGAATTGGTACTTATGCTATCAATCAACCAACAACTGGTGGTGGAATAAGGAGTCATCCGTATTCTACCAATATGACTATTAATCCTTTAACTTTTGCGGATACAAATGGGAAAACCTTTATTGATCCTGTTGATAGCGTTGAAAAAGTAGAGCCTCACGATACTGGAGAAGTATGGGCTGCCACTTTATGGGATTTAACTTGGGCATATATCGGTAAATATGGTTTTAGTTCTAATATATATACCGGAACAGGAGGAAATAATAAAGTTATGCGGCTCGTTATTGATGCGATGAAGTTACAACCTTGTAATCCTTCCTATATTCAGGCTAGAGATGCTATCATTTCTGCAGATCAGGCCACAACTGGCGGTCAGGATTATTGCATGATTTGGAAAGTTTTTGCTCGGAGAGGACTGGGTGTAAATGCTTCCTCAGGTGATAACAGCGGCGGTGCTACAAATATTGCCGGAATTAGCGATCAAGTACAAGATTTTACAGAGCCAGCTGCTGGCGCTAACTGTACATTAGCTGTGAATCAATTTAATAATGACGATAAGATTAATATTTATCCTAATCCCTCACCAAAAGGGCAAATTTATATTCATACCAATGATTTTGTTGGTAAACTAAACATTCAAATAGTTGATCTAAACGGGAGAATAGTTTATAAATCAGCTGATACAGATTTTAATTCTGATTCATCAGGAGATAAGTCAATCAGCTTAAATCATTTGCAAAAAGGAATGTATATTATTAAAGTGAGTAATGAAACCATTAATTTTACAGAAAAATTATTTATTAAGTAATTTAATTCGGTTAAATGATAATATTGTCCTAATGGCTATTTGTTAATACAAATGCCAATAGGACATTTAATTTTCAGGCATTCTATAGTGTCTTTTGAGTTAATTTATGGGAGTGTTAAATTATGGGAATGCAATTTTCATTCTTTTTCTATGAACGAATTATGTTTTCCTTATAATTTTCTATAAAATAAAGATTAGCAGCACATCTCATTTTAAATGTATTTGTGTGTTTCTATTACTTAGCTTTTCGACTTAGGTGGACTAGAAAGCTACATTTAGTGTAGTATCTTCGCTTGTTATGAAGTTTGTTGAGATTCCTTCAGAGTTGGAATTGACAAGTAATGATTTTTTTTGACAGGAAAACAATAACTAAAATTGTATAAGAAGATCTTAGTAATTGTTATTTTATTGCAACAATGAATATTTTAAAATTTTCTTCTACACGATTTTATTTCTGCCTTACTAATTTACAATATTTATGTCCTGATTGATTCCAAAAAAAAACCACCAGCTTGCGCGAGGGCACTGAAAAACATTGCTTATTTTGATTAGCGTTGTTTTCAGACAATAAAAAAGTACTTGTAACAGGATTTTAAAATCCTGTTACAAGCACTTT
>NZ_JAYWCK010000021.1:0-10744 GCF_043780635.1 Flavobacterium sp. | reverse complement strand
AAAAGTGCTTGTAACAGGATTTTAAAATCCTGTTACAAGTACTTTTTTATTGTCTGAAAACAACGCTAATCAAAATAAGCAATGTTTTTCAGTGCCCTCTGAAAATCTGCAGGTTTTTTTTTGAATATCTAGGTATAAAATTTATTATACTAACAAAAAAATCCTATTCTTGGAATGCAATTTATTTTAATTTTTTAAATGCTATCCTGTCAGTTCAATAGAGAAAACTCAAACAATTTTTTATAAATCGCTTGTATTTATTAAAATTCGTCGTATATTTGCACCCGAAACAACGCGGGATAGAGCAGTAGGCAGCTCGTCGGGCTCATAACCCGAAGGTCACAGGTTCGAGTCCTGTTCCCGCTACGAAGTTAATTCATTAAAAACTAACGATTTAGAGCAATTTAAATCGTTTTTTTTATGCCTAAAATTAATGTATTTTTGCTGAATGAATACAGAAACGCATACGGTTTGAGTCCGAAGAAGAATTATTCCTTACCCAAAATTTATGATGCCAATGGCGACTTGAGTAAACGTTGGTATCTTTATTTCTCGTTTAGAAATCCCAAAAGTGGTCTCCTTGTAAAACAAACCCCAATTTATGGAGGTGCAAATACATTTAAAACCAAACAAGAGCGTTTCGAAATTTTAAATTCCTATCGAAAAACATTGTTGGAATACTTAGAAAAAGGATTGAGCCCTTATGAAGATAATACTGTAATTCCAACCGAGTTTTCCAATGTTCCAATAATGGAAGAAGCGCCATTAATTCTTGAAGAGGTTCAAACATCCATTCGGGAAGCCTTTGCACTTGGAATAGACATCAAGGAAAATGTTTTAAGCAAGACTTCGATAGCTGGTTTTAAAAGTAATGTTAATCGTTTTGAAAAATGGCTTAATGAAAATGGTCATGAGCATCAATCTGTTAAAACAATTACTAAGAAAACGGTTATCAATTACTTGAATACTGTTTTAGCCAACACAACACCTAGGACCAGAAACAACGCCAGAATTGATTTGGGCTCCTTATTTCAAACTTTGGAGGATAATGAACTTATCATAGAAAATTTTATTAGAAAAATCAACGTATTAAAGGCCATACCTGAGCGGAATAAGACCTACACTGATGTACTTCAAAATGATATTTTTAAGTATATGGAGGAAACAGATCCGAATTTGTTACTTTTTGTTAAGTTTATTTCATACAACTATTTGAGACCTATAGAAGTTTGTAGATTGCGAATTGGAGACATTAATTTGGTGGATAATAAGTTAATCGTTGATGCAAAAAATGGCAAGGGTAAAACTAAAATGATTCCGGAAATACTGCTAAAAGAACTACCCGATTTGTCTAAGTTAAACAAAAATTATTTCTTGTTTACTGCTAATGGAATAGGGGGTGAATGGGAAGCTACTGAAGTCAATAAAAGGGATTCTTTTACGAATCGCTTCAAAAAAGTAAAAGACCATTTCGGATTGGGAAAAGACTATGGTCTGTATAGCTTTAGACATACATTCATAACTAAGCTTTACAATCAATATTTAAAGACAATGGCACCATATGAGGCTAAAACTAAATTAATGCTGGTTACAGGTCATAAAACTATGGATGCTCTTGAGTTTTACCTTCGAGATATTGATGCAGTTTTACCAGAGGATTATTCTCATTTGTTGGAATAAAATGTTTAAACCTATCAATTTTAGAAATCTTTTTGAAGGTTTATTTAATTAAAATATCTGAGCCAACAGCCGGGATAGTTATAAAAACATTTGCAGGAATATTTTTTACATTTTAATCTAAAGGATTGGTATGTTTATGAATTTGATTAACCACCTCAAAATTGCCTCACAATCACCTCACACAAAATAAATAATTGTGTCTATTGCATAATTTTTGAGCTACGAACTTCAATGTAACTCAAATGAAAAACGTTAACTTAAAATTGAATGATTTTAAATAATTTTCAAAATGTGAAAAACCGTAAACTAATTCAATTTAGATTTTGTAAGACCTCGTGATGAAAGCTGTAAAATCCTGTTTCATAAGGATCGATTATATAATTCCATTCGCCATTAAAAGAAAAACTATTTCTGTTTTGCACATTATTAATCTGCATTTGTGAAACTCCAAAAAAAGGCAATCGAATTACTAGAAAAGTTTTCTTCAAAAAAGTAATCATTGATTTAGTGTATTAATTTTGGAATTTTATATACTGCTTCTTCTGTACTCAGTTTCCAATTGTCGGTTCTAAAAGGAATAGCAGGAAAACCTTCATTATTAAACAAATTACAATTGGACGCATCGCCAATCCAACCAAAACGAATAGCGAATGGATTTGCAACTTTATCGCAAGTTATAATCACTTTATCCTCTTTTATAAATGCATTTGCTGTATAAAAAACATGATCGTCTGCAGCTACCTCAAATCCGTAAATAAATTCATCATTATTTGTTGTTTTTAATCCTGAACCAATAGAATCAAAAGTAATGATGGCTTTACCTTCTTTGTTTTCAAATGATGCAAAAGTTGGTCCGCCACAAATCATTTTTTTATCATATACATTATTAAATGCTATTGTTGCTAATCGTTTACCGACTTCCTGCTTGTTTGTAGGATGAATGCTGTTTGGATTTCCGATATCGGTTGTAACAACCATTGCCGTATTTGGAATTTGCAATGTAGTAGTTTGTGCTTCGCGAAGTTCTGCCCAAGAGCAACCTTCATTGCTGTTCCCTTTGGTTTTAAAGGTTGCTAATTGTACAAAATAAAAAGGAAAATTAGTATTCCATTTTGCACGCCAATCCTTTATTAATAGTGGAAATGCTTTATTATATTGAAACGCTCTAGTTGCATTACTTTCGCCTTGATACCAAATAACACCTTTGAATGCAAATGGAATCAATGGATTAATCATTGCATTATAACAAAGCGATGGAAATTCGTTTTCGTTTATGGTGTTTTTGATAGTTTCTACTTGAAATTTCCAAGTTCCGTTTAATGGGATTTCCTTTGTGCCTACTTTCAGTTTTAGTAATTCTGTTTTTCCGTGAATTCCGCCACCGCCGCCATTATCAACAACTCTAATGGCAATTATATTATCGGCAACTTTTAAAATTTCGGATGGAATTTGATATTTTCTTTTTACATCCCAGCCATTGGTTTCTCCGATTTTGATTCCGTTTACATACGTTTCGTCGTTGTCGTCAATTGCAGGAATTTCGAGTACATTAGCAGCATTCAAATCTTCTTTATTAAGTGTAAAATGCTTTCGCAACCAAACTACTCCGTCAAAATCCCCTAAGCTTTGTTCTTCCCAAACTCCAGGCTGTTGCAGTTCTAACCAAGAAGTATCATTATAGTTTAACTCTTTATAAAGCGGAATATTTTTTGTGGTAAATTTTGTTTTTTGAAGTGCTTCAATTCGATTTTGAGCAGCTACCATTTTTAAATCTAATAATGCGTTGAGATTTACTTTTGGCATTTGACCTATCATTTCTTTAAACAGCTCCGTCTGTTTGCCATCGCTCGTGTCATTGCTGGATTCAAAACCTTCCCTACTTATCCAAGTTTCAATATTAGTTCCCCCCCATGAAGCATTTATTAAACCAATTGGAATGTGTAATTTTTCTTGAAGTTTTTTGGCATAAAAATAACCGATTCCTGTAAAATCGGAAACTGTTTCTGACGAACACACACTCCATTTTACATTATTTAAAATTTGGTTTGGTATTGAATTGATTTCTTTTGGAATTTTAATATGTCGGATATTTGGATAATTTGCCTTTGCGATTTCATTATTAGCATCATCAGATTGCCCGACCGTCCATTCCATATTAGATTGACCTGAGCAAATCCAAACTTCACCAACAAGCACATTCTTTATTTCGATTATATTTTTTCCTTTTATGTATAAAATATATGGTCCACCAGCTATTTCATTGTCTAAATGAATACTCCATTTACCAGTTTTATCCGCTTTTGTAGTTTTTTTTTGATTGTGGAATGTTACCTCAACTTTTTCATTTGCTTTTGCCCAACCCCAAACGGGAATGCTGACATTTCGCTGTAACACCATATTGTCGGAAAAAATAGAAGCAATAGAAATTTGTGCTTGAATAAGATTCCCAAGTAATAAAAAGAATCCAAGTAAGTAATGCTTTTTCATCTATTTTACTAGTTCAAAATTACTTCTCAACCTAATATCGGCTGAGGAAGAACCTATCATTAAATCGAAATCTCCAAGCTCTGAATTGAATTCTAATTTAGAGTTGTAAAAAGATAATTTTTGATTATCAATTATAAATTTGATGGTTTTGATTTCTCCAACTTCGAGTTTTATTTTTTGGAAATCTTTTAATTCAAGAATCGGTCTTACGACTGAGCCAACTTTATCTCTTAAATACAACTGAACCACTTCCTCACCAGCAAATTCTCCTGTGTTTTTTATAGTTAAGGAAACCTCGATTGATTCATTACTTTTCATTGTTTGTTTTGATAATTTCAAATCAGAATATTGAAATGTGGTATAACTCAGTCCGAATCCAAATGGGAATTTAGGAGAATTGGGCAAATCCGTATAAGCAGAAACATAATTAGTATTTCTATCATTTTTTGCGGGTCTTCCTGTATTAAAATGGTTGTAATAGATAGGAATTTGACCTTCCCCTCTTGGAAAACTCATAGGTAATTTTCCAGATGGATTGTAATCCCCAAAAAGTACATCAGCAATCGCGTTTCCTGCTTCTGAACCCAACCACCAAGTGTATACAATTGTTGGCATATTATCCGCAGTCCAATTAAAAATTAAAGGACGACCTGCATTTATTAAAATCACTATTGGTTTACCCGTTTTTTGAAGTTCCTTTATCAAGTTTTCTTGAACTTCAGGCAGCTGAATATTACTTTTACTTTTGGCTTCTCCGGTCATATTCCAACGTTCACCAATACTTAAAATCACTACATCAGCTTGATTTGCAACATCTATGGCTTCTTGAAAACCAGCTTTGCTTTCCCCTTCAATTCCACAACCTTTGGCATAAAGCAGTCTGGTGTTTTTACCTACTTTATTCTCTAAACCTTCCCATTGAGATACAATGTAAGTGCTATCAACATCTTTTAAATTAATAGCCCAAAATCCGTGGTTGGCTCTTTTTAATTTTACCATTGGACCAATAAATGCAATTGTATTAATGTTTTTGGAAAGCGGTAAAACATGTTTCTCATTTTTTAATAAAACAATACTTTTTGAGGCAACTTTTCTAGCAATTTTAGAATGTTTCGGATTGTTTAATGCTTCTTTTTCTCTTACAGAATCGCAATATCGAAAAGGATTATCAAATAAACCTAATTCAAATTTTTTGTGAAGTATTCTTTTTACTGCATCATCAATCAATGATATAGAAATTTTTTTTTCTTGGACTAATTCTGCTAAATTATTAAGGTATGAATTACTTTCCATATCCATGTCCGAACCTGCAATAATAGCTTTTTGCGCTGCGTCTTTTGAATCTTTTGAATAGCCATGAGTAATCATTTCTCCAATTGAACCCCAATCCGAAACTACAAAACCCTTGAAGTTCCATTTGCCTTTTAAAATATCTCTTTGAATGTATTTATTTCCAGTGGCAGGAATCCCGTTAATATCGTTAAACGAATTCATGAGTGTTGCCGCGCCAGCATCGACAGCTGCCTTGAATGGTGGCAAATAGGTCTCCCACAACATTCTTTCGCTCATATCTACAGAATTGTATTCTCTTCCTCCAACTGCCGCGCCATATGCCGCAAAATGTTTGGCACATGCCATAACCGAATTCAAATCACCTAGTTTTTTTCCTTGAAAACCTTTTACACGCGCATAAGCAATTTTTGAACCGAGATAGGTGTCTTCACCAGCACCTTCCATTACTCTTCCCCATCGTGGATCCCTGGTGATATCAACCATTGGGGCAAATGTCCAGTGAATTCCGGAAGCCGCCATTTCTATGGCTCCAATTCTGGCGGAAAGTTCTATTGCTTCTAAATCCCAACTTGCAGCTTCGGCAAGAGGAATTGGAAAGGTGGTTTTGTAACCGTGAATTGCATCTAAACCAAAAAGCAATGGAATTTTTAACCGGGATTGCATAGCCAATTGTTGATATTGTCGAGTGTAGGTTGTCCCAAGAATATTAAGCATAGAACCTAGTTTTCCAGACTTAATTTCTGTTTGTTTATTTGTATTTATGGTAATTGGACCAGTTGCAGCATTATCTCCCGCATATTGATTTAATTGCCCAATTTTTTCGTCCAAAGTCATTTCCTTCAGTAACACATCAACTTTTTGTTCAATAGATTTTTGCTGGGAAAATGCAGTATAAAAGGAAATTAAAAATAAAATTTTAAAAATGATTCTCATATTTGAACAACTATTATTTGTCTATATAAATCAGGATATGTTGCAAAGTATTTAATAAACTAATGTTTGAATGGCAAAAGGCAAAATTGAAACTTCTGTTGAGGAAGTTCCAACACATAAATTATAAGTTATTTTTTTATTGCTTTGATTTAGTACAATAGTTACCACTTTTCCGTCATTGTTTAAAAAAGAAGTGGTCAACAATTGGCTTCTACTAGCAACTGAACTGATACGTTTTGCTCCTTTATCAATAAATTTTGAAAAATGTCCAATGAAATAATAAGATGGTGTATAAATTAATTCTCCTGTTTTTGTATCTGCATGAATAGGAGAGAAGCAAAAATTTTGAACGTGGTTTGGCCCGCCATTTTCATCTAGCAGGATGTTCCAATCTGTCCAGCCAACCGTTCCATTGTTGAAATCGTTTATCATTGATTTTCCGTAACGCTCTCCATTTTTCCATAGTTGGTATTTTAGGTCATCAAATTTTTCTACGCAACCTTCGGTGAAAAGTAAATTTTTGTTGGGATACATTTCTTGCACCTTGCCCACGTTTTCGAACATCATTTCACCTCCACTCCAGTTTTCGTACCAGTGAAACCCAATTCCCCAAACATATTTATTGGCTTCTGGATCATCAAGAATTTCGCTTGCTCTTTGAGACATTAAGTCTCTGTTATGATCCCAAATCGTGATTTTTTTGTCGCCAAGTCCCGCCTTTTTTAAAGTTGGTCCAAGATAGTTTTTCAAGAAATCACGTTCGTCTTCGGCGGTGTAAATGCACGATTCCCATTTTTGAACAGCCATAGGTTCGTTTTGAATTGTAAGACCCCAAACTGGAATTCCTTCTTTTTGATAACTATTAATAAATTTCACATAATAATTTGCCCAAGATTGATAAAATTCGGGTAATAATTTCCCCCCTTTAAGCATCGAACCATTATCTTTCATAAAAGCTGGTGGAGACCAAGGACTGACATATAAGGAAGCCTCTTTGCCAATTAACCCAAGTGCTTTTTTTATTAATGGAATTCGAAATTTTTTGTCGTGGTCAATGTTGAATGTTTTTAATTCGGCATCCCCTTCGCTCACATAAGTGTACATATCCGAACTAAAATCGCAACTATGAATATTGGTTCTTATCAATGTATAGCCAATTCCTTTGTCTTTTGAATAATAAGCTTCAAGTAATTCTTGTTGTTTATTTTGTGGTAATTTTGCAAAAACTTCAGACGAGGCATCAGTTATCGCTCCACCAATTCCTAGAAATGTTTGAAAAGTTTTATTTGGATTTACAAAAACACAGACTTGAGTTTCAAGTGGTTGTTTTAAATCTGAAAAGGTAAGATTGTCGGTTTTTGTCAACCTCAAATTAGTGCTGTATGCAGAAGTATAAATGCTTATTATTCTATCTTTTACTGAGAAAATTTTATTTTCTGTTTTGTTTTTTTGTTGTGAAAACACAAAAAAAGAAACCATTAAAAGTACTGTTGTTGCTGTTTTTTTCATTTTCATTTTATTTTTCATTTTATTTTACCAAACATAGGTTCCAACAGAGCCAGTTTCCAAAGAAGTAGTTATCCATTTTCCGTTAAATTTTATATTAAATGTTTCGGTTGTTCCTCCATCATTTTCGACAATAAGTATTTTTTTTCCTGTTGATGTTTTAAAGGCTACATTGCTTAAATTACCGCTTATATTTGATGTAATTCTAATAGATCCATTTGGAACAAATTTTGAAGCGTGTGCAATAATATAATAAGCAATATTTCGTGTATAGCCTGAACTGTTATTAATCGTAATTGCCCCTTTGCATTGTGTGCAGCCTCCAGAAGTATGTGGACCAAAAGAAGCATCGTTTGCTAAATTCCATTCTAATGCATTGACACTCCAATTTCGCATAGAACCAATAACAACATTTTTCACATGCCATTTTAAATCCCCTCCAAAGTCACCAACAGAAGAAGTCCATTGTTCTGTAAAATATACTTTTTTATTGGGGAAAGCATTGTGAACGGTTGATAATGCACTAATATCACCACCGTATAAATGAAAAGCAGAACCATCAACATAAGGATAAGCAACAGCATCATTCAAGATGCTTATTGGATAGCTTGGAACATCACAATTGTGATCATAACTAACAATTTTAGTTGTTATACTTGCATTCTGAAATGCCAATCCCAGTTTTTTTATGAAACTTAGTTGTTGTACTGCCGACATTGTCATACTAGGGTTGTTATTTGGATTTAAAGGTTCATTTTGTGGACAAACAGCATCAATCGTGATACCATTTGCCTTCATGTCTTGAATGTACTTTACAAAATAAGTAGCATACGAACTATAATAAATGGCAGCTAAACTACTACCAACTGATGTGTAATTTGATTTCATCCATAATGGAGCGGACCAAGGCACAGCCATGATTTTTATATTGGGATTAAGCAATAAAATTTCTTTGAGCATAAGAATTAATGCATTATCCGGGGCAAGACTGAAATTTGTTTGAGCGGTATCGACTTGACCATTTGGCAAATCATTATAAGAAAAAACAGAGGAGTTCAAATCAGAAGCTCCTATGCTGATCCGCAAATAACTTATGCCGATAGAATTTGTTGCATTGCCAAAAAGTTCTTGCAAGAGTTCTTGTTTTTTTGTGGCATTTAACGAGTTAATTACTGCCACACTTCCACCTGTTAGAGTATACCCAAATCCGTCAATTGTTTGATAGGTCTGACTCTCATCAATATCAATTGTTTGAAAACTGTTAGATACAGTTCCAAATAATTGAATTGTATTTTGTTTTTGAAGCAAAACCGATTGATTGCCTTTTGTTAGCCAAATGTCGAGTTCACTGGCCAGAATTCCGTTGTCTAATATTGTTCCAACAGCTATTATAGGAGCGGTATTAGAAGTGTTGTTAGATGTTACTGTACCTGTTAGTGTAAATGTTTCTGTCGATTCTCCAATGGAGTCATTATTTGTTGGGATATTGACCGTTATTGATGTTTGACCTGCAGGAATTGTTTTGATTAAATTAGTTGTGGTATAATCATTTGTAGAAGCCGTGTTTGGTGTCGTAACAATAGCAATTGTAGTTGCAGAATCACTAGTGCTGCTTAATGATATGGTAAATATCACATCTGTTCCTTCCGTAATAGGAGTACTTGTAATGCTTACTACAGGTTTTATAACAGGAGTTGGCCCTTCATTTGGAGATGAACATTTAGAGAGGAAAGCAGTAAATGCTAAAAAAAGTATTAGTTTCATAATTCTATTTAAAGTAAACATAATTAGTTGTTTAAATTTATTTCAACATAAACCGGAAGATGATCTGACGGATATTTTAAATCTTTTGAATCACTTAAAACAGCATATTTTATGACTTCAATATTTGATTTTTTTGATATAAATATATAGTCAATCAACTTAGTAACTGCTTCATTGTGTTTAAAGTTATTGAATGTTCCTGATGGACCAAAAGGTTTTTGTTTTGATATGTCACGACTATCATTCATTACTTTTTTTAATTCAATAATTCTATCAGTGTTGGGTTCTGAATTAAAATCACCCATAAAAAGCACAGGATATTTTTTAGTATTTAATGATTCGATTTTTGAAAGTATAAGCTGAATCCCTTTTGTTCTGGCCACTTCTCCAATGTGGTCTAAGTGGGTGTTAAAAATCCAAAAAGAAGATTTTGTTCTTTTATCTTTAAATAAAGCATAAGTACAAACCCTGTTAAAAGCAGCATCCCAACCTTTTGACATTTCGTTTGGAGTTTCGGATAGCCAAAATGTATTTGACTCTAGCACAATAAACCGATCTTTTTTATAATAAATATTGGAAGACTCTCCTTTGCCATCGCCGTCTCTACCAATTCCAACATTGTTATATGGAGTTAGAAGTGAGTTGATGTCTAATACTTGATTTGGTTTTGCCTCTTGTATTCCAAAAACATCAGGTTCATAGAATTGAATTTGGGAAGTGAAATACTCTTTGCGATGTGTCCAATCATTTTCACCATCAACTGCAACATCGAGTCGGATGTTATTGGTCATCACTTTTAAATTTTGAGCATTAGAAACAAGGCACATTAATGTGAAAATTAGTACGCCTTTTAATTTATTTGAATTATTCATTTTGAATGGAATTACTGTACCAATTTAAATCAGAATAGAAAAATGTGTATGAATGCGTATTAATTAAATAATAATTATCTGAATTCTTAAATTATTTTTTTAATCTAAAGTAACCCGTTGGGTGTAATTAAATTATTTGATTTTTGATATTGTTTATTGGTCTGTCAAAGATAAATTTATTGACATATTGAACTAAAGTTAATGCCGTT
>NZ_JAYWCK010000020.1:0-14091 GCF_043780635.1 Flavobacterium sp. | reverse complement strand
CCAAAACCTGGAAAAGGTGCTATCGAAAATCCAGCCGAAGCCTTTAATAAAGTGGTTGTCACGCCTGTTGGAATTTATGCAATAAGCGAAGACTATGACTCTAAATATGTTTTTACAGATTTGGGTTTGGCTCAGGAACTATTGGAATATAAACCCAATCAAATTTCAGGAATAGAGGTAAAAACAAAAAAAGATGCCGATGAAAACACCATTATCAATAATCTAAAAACTATTTTCAACAATAAAATCACCATTAAAAACAGGGCGCAACTCAATGAATCCTTGTATAAAATGTTGAATACCGAAAATCTTGCCGTGTACTTGATTTTTACTTTAGTAATTATTATTGCGCTTTTCAACTTGATTGGTGCATTAATAATGATGATTCTCGACAAAAAAGGAAATCTGAAAACACTATTAAATCTAGGGACCGAAATCAAGGATTTGCGCAAAATATTCCTGCTTCAAGGCACTTTACTGAGCGTTTTTGGCGGAATTATTGGATTGACTTTAGGAATTGCAATTGTGTTGTTACAACAACATTTCGAACTGGTGATGATAACACCAACATTAGCTTATCCTGTAGTTTTTACTATTGAAAATGTCTTGATTGTTTTGGCAACTATTGTCACTCTCGGTTTTATTGCTTCATTAATTGCGAGTAGTCGAGTTAGTAAGAAGTTGTTGGATTGAGATTTTTAAGATAAAAAACCCGACAGGTTTTAAAAACCTGTAGGGTTTAAAATTTATAGTTTTTATACCACCTGATAATCCGAATAAGCTTCTTCGATTTCATTCAAAACAGCAAATAATTCTTCGGGAGTACTTAAAGTAACTAACTTTTGTCTGTATTCTTTAAAAGAGTGAATTCCTTTGAAATAATTAGAATAATGAGGACGTGTTTCTACAATTCCAAGCCTTTCTCCTTTCCATTCCATTGCCCAAGTGAGGTGATTGCGAACGGCTTCTACTCTATTTGCAACAGATGGTTTTGCTAAATGTTCCCCCGTTTTGAAGTAATGTTTAATTTCATTGAAAATCCAAGGATAACCAATGGCGGCACGACCTATCATAATTCCATCGATACCATATTCATTTTTATAATGTAATGCTTTTTCGGGAGAATCAATGTCTCCGTTTCCAAAAATAGGCATTGTGATTCTCGGATTATTTTTCACTCGGGCAATATGAGACCAATCAGAATGACCTTTGTACATTTGGGCACGGGTTCTGGCGTGAATACTCAAAGCAGCAACACCAATATCTTGCAAACGCTCAGCAACCTCATCAATATTGATGGAATTATCGTCCCAACCCAAACGGGTTTTTACGGTAACGGGCAAATGGGTACTATCGATAACAGCTTGGGTCAAACGAATCATCAAATCGACATCTTTCAAAACTCCTGCTCCTGCTCCTTTGCAAACGACTTTCTTTACAGGACAACCAAAATTAATATCAATTATGTCTGGATTTACGGTAGAAACAATTTTGGAAGAAAGCGCCATTGCCTCTTCGTCTCCACCAAATATTTGGATTCCAACAGGCCTTTCGTAATCGAAAATATCTAATTTCATTCGGCTTTTGATGGCGTCACGAATTAATCCTTCGGAAGAAATAAATTCGGAATACATCAAATCTGCACCGTGCATTTTGCACAATCTACGGAATGGTGGGTCACTCACATCTTCCATAGGCGCAAGAAGTAAGGGGAAATCAGGTAATGTTATGTTGCCAATTTTTATCAAGAGAAATTTTTTGCAAAGATAGATTTTTTAGATGAAAAGATGATAACCATATAATTAAACCACTTAGTTGCTGTTTAGAGACTTTGAAACTGCTGAATTTAAACTATATTTGCAGATTAATTGCGTAAGGGATAGAAGCGACATCCTTTTGTGGAGCGATAGCCCAAAAAAAGATATAGCGAATAGCCCGACCCAGAGTTTTTACGGAGGGTTACGCCCAAAAAATTGACATAAATAGAGAATGAAAAATATACGGAATTTTTGCATTATTGCACACATTGATCACGGAAAAAGTACGCTTGCCGACAGACTTCTAGGCGCAACACATACAGTAACTGCGCGGGAAGAAAAGGCGCAATTGCTTGACAATATGGACTTGGAACGCGAACGTGGGATTACCATTAAGAGTCACGCCATTCAGATGGAATACACTTATAAAGGAGAAGAATACATCCTGAATTTGATTGACACTCCGGGTCACGTGGATTTTTCGTATGAAGTTTCTCGCTCGATTGCAGCTTGTGAAGGAGCGCTTTTGATTGTAGATGCAGCACAAAGTATTCAAGCGCAAACTATTTCGAATTTATATTTGGCATTAGAAAACGACTTGGAAATTATTCCAATTTTGAATAAAGTGGATCTGCCAAGTGCCAATCCAGAGGAAGTTAGCGACGATATAGTTGATCTTTTGGGATGTAAATTAGAGGAAATTATTCACGCTTCGGGAAAAACGGGTTTAGGTGTCGAAAATATTTTGGCAGCTATTATCGAAAGAATTCCTCCTCCAAAAGGAAATATTGACGAACCGTTACAAGCCTTGATTTTCGATTCACATTACAATCCGTTTCGCGGAATTGAAGTTATTTTCCGAGTGAAAAATGGACAAATTAAAAAAGGCCAGAAAATAAAATTTATGGCGACCGGAAACGAGTATTTTGCGGACGAAATTGGTACTTTAAAATTAAACCAAGTTCCGAAACAAGTGATTTCTGCGGGTGATGTTGGCTATTTAATTTCGGGAATCAAAGAAGCAAAAGAAGTAAAAGTGGGCGACACGCTAACCGATGCAAAAACGCCAACCACAAATATGATTGTGGGTTTTGAAGATGTAAAACCAATGGTTTTTGCGGGAATTTATCCTGTGGACACCGAAGATTATGAAGAGTTGCGAAATTCGATGGAAAAACTGCAGTTGAACGATGCTTCATTGGTATTTTTACCAGAAAGTTCGGCAGCTTTAGGTTTCGGCTTCCGTTGTGGATTCTTGGGAATGTTGCATATGGAAATCATCCAGGAAAGATTGGAACGTGAGTTTGATATGACTGTTATTACTACAGTTCCCAACGTTTCCTATTTGGCTTACACCAAGAAAGATTTAGAAACACCTTTTGTGGTTAACAATCCTTCGGATTTGCCAGAACCATCTCGTTTAGACAGAGTTGAAGAACCTTACATTAAAGCAACCATCATTACCAAAGCTAATTTTGTAGGTAATGTTATGAGTTTGTGTATCGAAAAACGTGGCGTGATAACCAACCAAACGTATTTGACGACAGAAAGAGTGGAATTAAATTTTGATATGCCGTTGGCCGAAATTGTATTCGATTTTTATGACCGATTGAAAACCGTTTCTAAAGGGTATGCTTCTTTTGATTATTCTCCGATTGGAATGCGTACTTCCAAATTAGTTAAGCTTGATGTTTTATTAAATTCACAATCGGTTGATGCCCTTTCGGCGTTGATTCACGAGAGCAATGCCTACAATATTGGTAAAAAAATGTGCGAGAAATTGCGTGAGTTGATTCCGAGACAACAATTTGACATTCCGATTCAAGCAGCTATTGGCGCAAAAATAATTGCTCGTGAGACGATAAAAGCATTACGTAAAGACGTTACCGCCAAATGTTATGGAGGTGATATTTCTCGTAAACGTAAACTTTTGGAAAAACAGAAAAAAGGTAAAAAGAGAATGCGTTTAGTAGGAAATGTTGAGATTCCACAAGAAGCATTTATGGCAGTTTTGAAGTTGAATGATTAAAAAAATTTAGAATAAAGAAAAAAGAGAATAGAATATAGAGAAAACCTGATGATGAAAATTGTCGGGTTTTTTTGTTTACTAAAGATTCTAAGAAATCCCCGAAAATCCGTGTAATCTGTGGCTAAAAAACTTCGTACCTTTGCATCATAAATTTTTTAAACTTAAAACAAGTGAATGAAGAGATTGCTTCGTTCCTCGCAATGACTATGATTGAAGATAAATCCCCACAACGAACCAGTATTGCTCAATTAGGCGAATTTGGTTTGATAGACCACTTGACAAAAAACTTTAAAATTAATCAACCTTCCACTTTTAAAGGAATAGGCGATGATGCTGCGGTTTTGGATTTCAAAGAAAAGAAAGTAGTGGTCTCCACAGATATGTTGGTTGAAGGAGTTCATTTTGATTTGGGTTATATGCCTTTGAGACATTTGGGTTACAAAGCTGTCGTGACTAATGTTTCCGACATTTGTGCGATGAATGCAAAAGCTACCCAAATTTTGGTTTCTATTGCGGTTTCCAATCGATTTCCACTAGAAGCTTTAGAAGAATTATTTGACGGTATTACACTTGCCGCAAAGGAATACAATGTTGATGTTATTGGTGGTGATACTACTTCTTCGCAAAAAGGAATGATTATCAGCATTACTGCTATTGGCGAAGCCGATGAAAATGAAATAGTATATAGAAATGGAGCGGGTCAAACTGATTTATTGGTTGTAACCGGTGATATTGGCGCAGCATATATGGGATTACAGGTTCTCGAAAGAGAGAAACAAGTTTTTCAGGTCAACCCAAATTCACAGCCGGATTTGGATGCTTATACCTATTTAATTGAACGCCAGTTAAAACCTGAAGCTCGAAAAGATGTGCGCACTTTGTTGCACGCATTAGAAATAAAACCAACATCGATGATTGATATTTCGGATGGATTGTCATCAGAAATTATGCATTTATGCAAACAATCAAAAGTAGGTTGTAATTTGTATGAAGATAAATTACCGCTCGATCCGCAATTTATGAATGTTTGCGAAGAATTTAATTTGGATTCAACGACAGTAGCTATAAATGGTGGTGAAGATTACGAATTGCTTTTCACTATTAAAATGGAAGATTTTGACAAAATAAAAGGAAATCCAAATTTCACTATTATTGGTCATATGACCCAAGAAAGTGAAGGAATTCATTTGGTAACAAGAGCAAATACAAAGATTCCTTTGAAAGCCAGAGGCTGGAATGCTTTAAGCGAAGAATAGATTTAGACAAAAAAAAGGTACTTAATAACTGCCTTTTTTTTATTAAAATTGATCCTAAAATAACAAACCTCTGTTTTTAGCTTCTCGTACCAAGTCAATATCACTACCTTCTTGTAAATTCAATAATTTTTTCAGGTTTAGCTTTCTTTTTTCAATTGCTTCTATTGATATTGGAACGTATTGTGGAATGTCTTTTGTTTTTGTGCCTTTTGATATATGAAATAGAATTTGTTTGTCAAAAAGGTCTATTTCTATAGTTTCTTGTTCTGACTGATCTATCATTTTTTGAATTGACTGACTATAATAAGTTTCATTATTTATAACTTTATTAAAGCCAAAAAGCAACTCGTCAAACGTTAAATCATTCTTTATAACTAGTCCATTAGGATTTATTGTGTCAATAATATTCTGTATCTTTAACAATTCTGTGTACATTGTGAGCAAAATAATTTTGCAGTTTGGCATGTATTTATTTAACAATTTTGCTAAATCTTCTCCAGAGAAAATATCTTTTTCTTCATAAGATGGCATACTGATGTCTAAAAAAGCAATATCGAAAACCAAAGTGTTAGGATTTGTAATGATATCATATGCCGATTTACAATCATTGGCTTGTTCAATAAAAAACTCATATTCTTTAGGATTATACCTAGTAATGGCATTTTTATAGCCTTGAATAATAAATGGGTGGTCATCTACTATTAATATATTATTTTTAATTATTTCTTTGGCAGTTGAATCAAATGTCATTTTTTTGTAAATTTTTAATTCGTTAAATTGGGACTCTAACTGTAATTATTGTTCCTTCTCCTTTTTTTGATTTTATTTCAAATGTTCCATTGCATTCATTAATTCTAGAAAGCATGTTTTGCAAGCCGATTCCCTTTTTTGCCCTATTCACATTAAATCCTACTCCGTCATCACTTATCTGCAAAAGTAAATTGTCAATTTCTTTTTTGAATTCTACATTTATAGAATTGGCATTAGCATACTTATTAATGTTTTGGAGTGATTCCTGAATGATTCGGTATAAATTTATTTTATTGGCATTACTCATTGATTCCCATTTTATGTTTGAATCAATATTTGAAACTAATTTTGCTTTAAACGTCTTTTTTTGATCTTCAAATAAGTTGTCTACAATGGCTACGAAGTTATTAATTAATTCTGATTTTTCCCTATTCAAATCATGTGAAATTTCACGAATGTCCTGCTCTATATTTTTCAATTCTGATAAGTAGCTGTTCCTTTGATGAGAAGCACTTTCATCATGAATTTTATTCAAACTATCCAAATTCATTCTTACACCAAACATTCTTCCTAGAACCCCATCATGTAGTTCTTGAGCCACTCGTTTTTTCTCTTTTATCCTGATAGTTTCCACATTACTCTGTTGAGAAATCATTAAATTATAGATTTCCTCATTGACTTTTTGTTGCTCTTGCTTGAACAAAAGCTCTCTGTTTTTAGACTTTTGCGCTTTAATGATATACAAGAACATCCCCAAAATTAAAACAAACCCAAAGATGTAAACCAAATTCCTATTTTGAGTCGTTAAACTCGTGTTTTCTTGTTTAACTTCATCTGTTTCATACTCTATACGGGTGAATTTATCTGCAATATTTCTATCTGCCTTTTGCAAACTATCGTTGATATGAATGTATTGTTTGTTATACACAGCCGCTTTAGTAGGATCAATAACGGCTAATTGTTTCAGCGGCAATAAAGCATTTCTATTGTTTTTAGAATTTTGAGCGGTCAGAAGCGCTTCTTTTGAATATTGTATTGCTTTCGTAGTATCATTTTTGGATGCAAAATATTCAGATAAATGGATTTTACTGATAATAATTCCCGCGGTCAATTTTAAACTATCTCTCATTTTAAGAGATTCATAAAATAGTTCTGGAAGTCCTTTGGAGTCTTTTATTTTGTATCTGGAATACCCTAGATTATCCAATAACAACGCATACACAAAAGGTTTATATAAAATTAAGTCCTTTTTTTGTTCCAATCCTTTTTGAAAATAGGGTATCGCTTGTTTATGCTTATTCAAATTTTGATAAACTAAACCCATATTATTTAATGAGGTGGATCTATACTGGAATTCAACTGGCACTGTTTCGTCATTTATAGTTGCTAAAGCTTTGGTGTGAAATTCTATAGCTTTATTATAATCTCCAAGTTCATTGTAAACTAATCCCAAAAGGTTATACAATTCATATAATGTATCATCAGCCTTTTCTCCTTTTAAGACACGCAAAGCTTTGAGTGCTGAAATTTCACTACCTAATAAATCACTTTCGTTATATTGCAACAAGGCTTTATTCAATCTCGTTTTGGCTAGATCCAAATTGCTATTCCGTTTAAGATACATTTTTTCGGCTTTGAAATAATACAAAAAGGCGCTGTCTGAAACACCTTGTGAGCCATAATAATCTCCTAAATACGAATAGGCTTTGGCTGTACTTAAAGTATCCTTACTGCCTATAGCTTTTTCTAAAACAATCTGTGCAATTTCGTGATATTCTTTCCAATTGTTTAAATTATAATAGCGATTGGCTACTCTAAACAAGTTGGCTCTTTGCAAGGAATCGTTGGACTGATTGATGATGATGACAAACGCTTTCTGGATGTATTCCTGCCTTTTTTTGGTGGTGGCACTAAAATCATTGGCTTTAGACAGATAAGTTGAAAGACTGTCTTCTTGTGAAGCAACGGTGTTGTTTTCTGGATTCTTCTTGGTACAACCAATGAAAGCAATCAGCAGCAGTATTACTATGTAGTATGTTTTTTTCAATAGATGTTCTTGAATTTCATCAAAAATACTAAAATAAAACTATTGACATAAAAAAAGGCTATCAAAAAATTGATAGCCTAACTATATTTATAAAATTAAGTCTAATTTAAACCATGTAGATTAGTCTAGTCTCACAGTTCCTCCTGCTGCTCCTGAACCAACTGCATCTAATCTTACAGTTCCTCCTGCTGCTCCAGAACCAACTGCATCCAATCTTACAGTTCCTCCTGCTGCTCCAGAACCAACTGCTTCTACAGTTGTATTATTGTTTACCGTTGCCTTAGTTGTTTCAGGCGTAGTAAAAGAGGTTAATATCATCACCAATGATAATAATCCGATAGCTAATATTGTTTTTTTCATAATCTAGGGTTTTTATATTGTTATTTTGATTTTACGTTTGTTATTGTGACTCGGGAATATCACAGAATCACGTTGTAAAAGTATAGAGCATATCTCAAAATAAGCAGTAAAAATGGGCGTTTGTGGTAGAATGCAGTCGTTTGATAGTGAATGACCATCAAATCATGGTGAATGGATATTTTTTATATCTCCAAATAATTGCCATTGGCAAAATCTGAGATAATACCGTCAATATTTTCCTTGTAGGATTTGGAAAATGGTATTTTTGTAGTGGTATTTTTAATATAACATACCGCATTTCCGGTATGAATTCTGGAAATGTAATTGCGGTTTACGATATAACTGTTATGAATTCTAGTAAAAGGAGAAGACAAAATACCTTCAAAATGTTTCAGTGTTTTGAAAGCCGTAACCATTTCACCATTGTTTAAATGAATGTCGGTAGAATTATTATCGGCCTGGAAATAGCAAATATCATTGGCATCAATATATCTATAATCACCATAAGATTTGATACATAATATTAAAGGTTGCTCTACGTTTGGTACTACTTGCACAAAAGTTTCTGGAATATTTTCCTCTAAAAACGCTGAATTTTCATCGAGAACTGGAGTCTCTACTTCTATAGCTTCTTGAGAATCTTCCAAAGATTGCAGTTGTTCTACTATACGTTCTTGAGGCTCATTAAAAATTGGTTTTTGAACCATAAAAACAGCATCTTCACCAATCGATTTTTTTATTTTAAGAATTGATTTTATAAAATCGATGCGTGCCAATGGTTTTAGCATATAATCGGCAACTTCATATTGAATGGCTTCGAAAGCCAAATTTTTTTCGGAAGTAGTGATAATAATTTTCGGAATTACTTTCAAATACCTATAAAGTTCATTGATAAGTGCTAATGATAAATTACTTTCCTTATTTGCAGGATCAATTTCGAGAAAAATTAATTTTGGAGAGTATTCAAGAATTAGATTTAAACCTTCCGAGTAGTTATTAGCTGATGCTACAAAGACAAGCTCCGAAAAACCATCAGCAATTGCTTTAGTTTTCAAAACACTTTCTTGATCATCGTCAATAATAATGTACGGGTAATTCATCAATGTTTTGTCCTAATTTGTTAGGCATAACATTAGACGTTCAAAGTTAAACACTTCAAAGTATTAAGTAATTAAGGTAGTTTTGGGAAACTAATTAAACAAAATCTTCTAATTATTTGATAAAAAACCCTGTTTAACAAGCTAAAAATAAACATTTACTGCATTTTTCATATAAGTTGTTAATATTTATTCAACAAATGTTAATACATTAAAATGAATTGCAAATAAATCCGACGAAATACAGCGATAAATCCATTTAAAACCATTTTTAAAAAATTATATAATTTGCAAAATTATTTTTGTTACTATAAAGATAAATCGTAATATTGCGATATGGGAATAACAAAAACAACAGGCTTCTCAAAAGAAACTAACGAAATGGCCGAAATCCTAAAAGCATTAGGACATCCTGCTCGCTTGGAAATTGTTCGTTTTTTGATGAAGTCATCCTCTTGCATTTGTGGCGACATTGTGGAAGTTTTACCATTGGCACAATCTACAGTTTCTAAACATTTATCTGAATTAAAAAAAGCCGGTATCATAAAAGGAACCGTTACGGGAAACAATATTTGTTATTGTTTAGACGAAAAAATCATTCAAAAAATACAAACATTTATAAATTTAGTAGAAATCTCTTGCGTAACAGATTCTGATTGTTGTGAATAACCACAACGTTTGCAAAAAAACTCAGCAAAAAAAACATTAATATGAAAAAACTATCGTTCTTAGACAATTACTTAACGCTTTGGATCTTTTTGGCGATGTTACTTGGTGTGGCATTAGGATATTTTGTTCCGTCGGTTTCAACCAATATTAATGCAATGAGTACCGGGACAACCAATATTCCCATTGCTATTGGACTTATATTAATGATGTATCCGCCACTGGCCAAAGTCAACTATAAATTGTTGCCAACGGTTTTCAAAAACACCAAAATTCTAACAATCTCATTGGTATTGAATTGGATAATAGGACCCTTATTAATGTTTTTCTTGGCAATCACATTCTTGCGAGAGTATCCGGAATATATGATCGGATTAATATTAATCGGATTGGCGCGATGCATAGCGATGGTTTTGGTTTGGAATGATTTGGCCGAAGGAAATTCAGAATATGGTGCTGGATTAGTAGCTTTAAACAGTATATTCCAAGTATTTTTTTATAGTTTTTATGCTTGGATTTTCATTACAATATTGCCTCCCTATTTTGGTTTCGAAGGCGCAATTGTTGACATTTCAATTATTACTATTGCTAAAAGTGTAGCAGTATATTTAGGAATCCCATTTGTGTTAGGCTTTTTCAGCCGGTTAATATTGGTGAATCTAAAAGGCGAAGACTGGTACACTAAAACATTCATCCCTACCATTTCTCCAATCACCTTAATTGCTTTATTGGCAACCATAATCGTAATGTTCAGTTTGAAAGGCGAGCTCATTGTACGAATTCCTCAAGATATTATCATTATTGCCATCCCAATGCTAATCTATTTTGCCATAATGTTTTTGATTGGCTTTTTTGTTACCAAAGCCGTTGGCGCAACTTATGACAAAAACGCAGCTGTTGCTTTTACCGCCGCTGGAAACAATTTTGAATTAGCAATTGCGGTGGCAATTTCCGTTTTTGGACTCAATTCTGGCCAAGCCTTTACTGGAGTTGTCGGCCCATTGGTCGAAGTTCCTGCCTTGATTTTATTAGTAAAAGTGTCATTTTGGTTAAAGAAAAAATATTATAAATAAAAGTATCTAAAAAATGAAAAAAATTCTAGTTCTCTGCACAGGAAATTCCTGCAGAAGTCAAATGGCACATGGCTATTTACAACATTTTGGAAAAGACAAAGTACAAGTTTATAGCGCTGGCGTGGAAATACATGGACTTAACCCTTTTGCATTGGGAATAATGGCAGAAGACGGAATTGACATCTCTAAACACACTTCAAACCATGTTGATGAATATTCAGATATTACTTTTGATTATGTAATTACGGTTTGTGACAATGCCAAAGAAGCCTGTCCGTTTTTTCCAACCAAAACAAAAACAATTCACCACAGTTTTGAAGATCCATCTAAATCTTCAGGCACAGCAAAAGAATTAATTACTGAATTCCGAAGAGTTCGTGACCAAATAAAAGTATATTCTCAGGAGTTTATCGCAACTATGTAAACAAAAAAGGCTTCTCGATTGAGAAGCCTTTTTTATATAAATGAATTTTGTGATTACATTTTCATCAACCAGTTTTTCATTGAAACTTCATTTTCGATAATTGATTTCAAATCGGAGATATTTACGCGATCTTGTTTCATTGAATCTCTATGACGAATCGTTACGGTTTGGTCTTCGATAGTTTGATGATCGACCGTAATACAAAATGGAGTTCCTAGTGCATCTTGTCTTCTATAACGTCTTCCCACTGCATCTTTTTCGTCATAAGTTACATTGAAATCCCAACGTAAATCTTCGATGATTTTGTGTGCGATATCAGGTAATCCGTCTTTTTTCACCAATGGCAAAACGGCTGCTTTTGTTGGCGCTAAAACGGCTGGTAATTGCAGAACAGTCCTTGTGGAGCCGTCTTCCAATGTTTCTTCTTTCAAAGAAGTGGCAAAAACTGCCAAAAACATTCTGTCTAATCCTACTGACGTTTCCACAACATAAGGTGTATAATTTGCATTCGTTTCGGTGTCGAAATATTGCATTTTCTTTCCGGAGAATTTTTCGTGGGCTTTCAAATCGAAATCCGTACGAGAGTGAATTCCTTCTAATTCTTTGAATCCAAAAGGAAAATTAAACTCAATATCGGCAGCTGCATTGGCATAATGCGCTAATTTTTCGTGGTCGTGAAAACGGTAATTTTCTCTACCTAAACCTAGCGACAAATGCCAGTTTAATCGAGCTGTTTTCCAATGTTCGTACCATTGCATTTCTTCGCCCGGTTTCACAAAAAATTGCATTTCCATTTGTTCGAATTCACGCATACGGAAAATAAATTGTCTTGCCACGATTTCGTTTCTAAACGCTTTTCCGGTTTGTGCAATTCCAAAAGGAATTTTCATTCTTCCTGATTTTTGAACGTTCAAGAAATTGACAAAAATACCTTGAGCCGTTTCTGGACGCAAATATAAATCCATAGCTGTATCTGCCGAAGCGCCTAGTTTTGTGCCGAACATCAAGTTAAATTGACGCACTTCGGTCCAGTTTCTAGAGCCTGTTTCAGGATCAGCAATTTCAAGTTCTTCGATTAATGCTTTTACATCTTCTAAATCGCCGTTTCCTAAAGAACGCCCCATTCTTTCCAGAATTTCTCTTTCTTTAGCAAGATATTCTATAACTCTAGTATTGGTAGTAATGAATTCTTGTTCATTGAAAGCATCTCCAAAACGTGATTTGGCCTTTTCAATTTCTTTTTTTGCTTTCAGATTTAATTTTTCGGCATAATCCTCAATTAAAACATCGGCACGGTATCTCTTTTTGGAATCTTTGTTGTCAATTAATGGATCGTTAAAAGCATCTACGTGACCTGAAGCTTTCCAAGTTGTAGGGTGCATCAATATTGCCGCGTCAAGTCCAACGATGTTATCGTTCATTTGAACCATTGCTTTCCACCAATATTCGCGTATGTTCTTTTTTAATTCGACTCCGTTTTGTGCATAATCATAGACTGCACTTAAACCATCGTATATTTCGCTTGACGGAAAAATAAATCCATATTCCTTTGCGTGCGAAACTACATTTTTGAATAAATCTTCTTGTTTTGCCATAATGATGCAAAAATATAAAAAGTGAACTTAAAAAAAAGGAATTTCTTGAAGTTTGAAGCATTGATTTGCCTATTTTTATAAATAAATTGACATTTTATGTTCAAAAACATTATCAATCTATTTTTTCCTCCCGTTTGTGCTGGTTGCAATTCGTTTTTACTGTCGAATGAAAATGTGATCTGCACGCTTTGCCGACACAACATTCCGCTGAGCAATCATCATTTAAATCCTGAAAACGAAGCTTTCAAAAAGTTCTACGGAAGAATTCCTGTCGAACATACCTCCGCACTATTGTATTTTCATAAAAAAGGAATTGTTCAGGAATTAATTCACAACTTGAAATACAAAGGACAGGAAGAAATTGGCACTGTTCTGGGCGAGTGGTATGCCGAAGATTTGAAAAATTTGAATTTAATTCAATCTGTAGATCAAATTATTCCGGTGCCTTTACATAAAAGGAAACTTCGAGAAAGAGGTTACAATCAAGTGACTAGTTTTGGAAATGCTCTTTCCTCTGGCTTGAATGTTCCGTATAACCCAAATATATTGGTTCGGAATATTTACTCTAAAACGCAGTCCAAGAAAACCTTATTAAATCGAAGCGATGGAATCGATACTATTTTTGATGCTGTTTTTACCGAAAAAGACCATAACAAACATTTTCTCTTGATTGACGATGTAATCACGACTGGCTCCACCCTAGAAGCTTGCTCACACGCTTTGTTGAAAATTCCTGGAGCAAAAATCAGTATTGTTTGTATGGCTATGGCACATTCTTAATGAAAGACCTCATAGGTTTTAAAAACCTGTCAGATCTAAAATGCGGACTGTTTTAGCCCTGATAGCAGCGGCATCCCACGCTTTTTTGCGTGGATACAGCGGATAGCAGGAAACAGCTGCCTCCTTCGACTGCGCTCAGGACGACAAAACGGAAACTATATTTAACCCGTTGGGTGCAATTAAATTATTTGTGTTTTAATATTGTTTATTGGTCTTTCAAAAATAAATTTATTGATGAATTGCACCAAAGTTAATGC
>NZ_JAYWCK010000019.1:0-9605 GCF_043780635.1 Flavobacterium sp. | reverse complement strand
ATGAGAAAAACAAGTATAAAAAATTTCATAGAAATCAATTGAGTTTCTTATTCGACTAACACGATACCTCGAAGCTCTGCTTCGGGGTTATTCATTTAAAAAATACCAAGGTACCGGAAGAATGCAAGCTGTTTTAAAAGAGGGAAATGATCAAGGACCTGAATTGACTTTTGGAGATTATAAATTAAAAGTGAATTATGAAAAACCCGATGAGCCTTGTTTTGGAATCATCATTCAAACTTCGGAAGAAGAATTTACAGTAATTGGAATGAATTTAAAAATCTTTTTTGAATCAGCCAAAAAAGGAGAGATTGGTCATATCGGACAAGTCTGGGAAGGTCGCTATGAAAACGAACAATGGGTCCCAACCCGATTGATGAATGGCGATGAAACTTGGCACAACGCAGTAACAAGAGTTTTTGGTCGTACTTTCAAATCTTCGGTAGATCTTAGCGATGAAGAAAAAAAACAAGGAAACCCGAATGCATATTCACCAGAAACAAAAAAAGTGATTACAACTCCAGGAGTTTATAAAGTGATGACTTACAGGAGGTAAATGGCAAACAAAAAATAATTTAAATATTTAATAGTAAATTTGCTAAACATAGAAAATAATCAGAATGAAACCTACTTTAAAAATAGTATTTGCAATAGTAATAAGCGTTTTAATCGTTTCGTGCAAACCAAATTACAATAGTGTTAATAGTGAATCCACAACGCAAAATAAACAGAGAATTGATTATTTAATAGATAGATTCAATGATTCTAATGGAAAAGACGTTATGGTTATCGCTCACAGAAGTGATTGGCGAAATTTTCCAGAAAACTCTCTCGAAGCAATGGAAAGCGCCATAACTATGGGTGTTGATATGTTAGAAATGGATGTGGCAAAAACCAAAGATAATCAATTGATTATTATGCACGACAAAACATTAGATCGAACAACAACAGGCGTTGGATTGGTTTCTGACCACACCTTAGAATCAATAAAATCTCTTTACTTAAAAAATGGTGCATGCATTGCAACTAAATATAGAGTTCCAACATTAGAAGAAGCTTTAATCTTGTGTAAAGGTAAAATCTTGGTTAACCTCGACAAATCATACAACTATTTTGATGAAGCATTTCAAATAGCAAAAAAAACGGGAACAACGAATCAAATAATTATAAAAGGATTCAATAAAACGGTGGATCAAGTGGTCTTAGATTTTGGTTCAAAATTGGATTCCATCATTTTTATGCCAGTTATAAATCTTGATACTGAGCCAAATTCATCACAAATAATAGATGATTTTCAAAACAAATTGAAAGTTAAAGCTGTTGAAATTATTTTTTCTACCGATACATCTAAAGTACTAAAAAAATTCTCTCACATAAAAAATAAAGGGAGTAGAGTTTGGGTCAATTCATTGTGGGGATCATTAAATGCGGAACATGAAGATGATGCTGCAATAAAAAATACCGACAGTATCTATGGCTGGTATTTAAAAAACGGCGTGAATATGATACAAACCGATAGACCTCAATTGCTTATTCAATATTTAAAATCAAAAGATTTACACAAATAAAAGTTAGAAATTAGTTTTCAGCATAGATTTTTAGAAGATAAAGGTTGTTGTGTCCTTACCAATGAAGAAAAAAACAAGAAAATCCTAACGCCTACACCCCCGAAACAAAAAAAACAATTACCACGCCTGGGGTTTATAAAGTGGTTACCTATAAAAGGTAAAAATGTAGAAGTAATTAAGCGTTTATATATTGTATAATTGAGCAAAACTTGATGTAATATAAATAAGAATGAAGATATAAGATTATGAGAGATTTATGTGTAATGATTTGCTTTTTAACTTGTTGCGTATTCCATATGAATGCACAAGTTGTACTATTTGATGATACAGTACAATCAGCAACTTTTAATGTTGGGCAAAATTCATGGAGTTCTTTTGTTGCGAATCCATTGAGTAATCAAATGAATTCTTCAGCAAACGTAATTTCTAATAATTCGAGTACTTCTTGGCAAGGAATAGGTGGTAGTTGTGCTGTTCAAATAACAAATGATACTAGAATTTTTCACATTCAATTTTTGAGCCTTTCGCGTTCGGGAAATTATCAGATTCAATTTTCATTCGATGGAAGTTCTGATAAATATTTTTTTTCTGGAAATTATAATCTTTCGGAATGGACTAGCCAAGTCATTGATTTGTCAGCACATATAGGAAAAACATTGAGTTGGTTTATAATATACCCAAGTTCTAATCAGGTGGCACAAACCTATATTGATAATTTGTATTTAGATGGAAACTTATCCGAACCTATTTCAGAAGGAGTTATTACGCAAAACCATTCTTTTAATAATCTGGAAGTCGGGATTCCACTTTTAACTAATGACCAAGCAAGGTTAGGATTTACAGAAATGATGTCTGAATATAAGTTTGAAACAACCTCAGAAGCTGTTAATTTGTCAATGGATAGGTCTGAATGGGAGCAAGCACTTCGGATAAATTTTAATAATTTTAACACTAGTAGTTTAGAAATATTTATTGATAAAGTAGGAACTGGTGTTAATTTAGATTTTGCAAATAACTCTTGGGCAAGTATCGTATCAAACCCCCTTAGTAATATCGTAAATACTTCTTCTTATGTAATCGAAAACAATCCTGCTAGTTCATGGAAGGGAATTAGCGGTACATTGAATGCCTTAGTAACTGATAAAAGTATTTTTAATTTTCAATTATACAATCCTAATGGAGCTGGAAATTATCAAGTTCAATTCTATTTTGAGGGTGCTTCAAGTAATAAGTCTTTTAATGGAACATACCATGGAGGACAATGGGAAAACATTCAAATTGATTTATCAGCAGATGCAGGTAAAAAAATCACATGGTTTTGGATAGCTCCTACATCGGGAGTCATTGAGAAATGTTATTTTGATGAGATTCGTATTACATCAGATAAAGTTATATCAGGTCAAGAAGCTTCTCTTGTAGTTTCTACATTTTCAACATTAGACGCAGCAACCCGATTAGAATTGCCTTTAGAGTTAAGTAACTTAAACGGGATTAGTTTTAAGGCAAAAGCAATTGGAATGCCTATATCATTAGATGTTGAAGTTAGGAATGATGCAGGTGAAGTTTTGCAAGCTCAAACGGTTTCTGTCAATACGGAATGGGCAAGTTATGAGCTTCCATTTGCGGCAATAAATATGCGTCAGATTAAATTTTCTATAAATTCAGACAATCAAGTTTTAGGAAATAATGATGCTTTTGCTTCGGCAATTTTGTTAGATGATCTTTATTTGCTAGATGGTACAGTAGCACCATTTTCAATTCCAACAGATGATAAGGATGTACTGCAATGGTTAAAAGAATCTGCAATCCGATATTTTATTTGGCATTATATTCAGTTAGATGCTGACAGAGGAGTTGTACAAGAAATTTCAAGTAGAGAGAATCATATTCAGCTTTCTGGATTAGGAATGTCAATTGCAGCTTTTGTACTAGCTGAAAAAGAAGGCATGCTATCTTCAGTTGAAGCAAAGACAAAAATAAGTTCTATCCTCAATTGGTTAAATGCACTCGACGTAAATAACGGGGTGAGTGGCGTTTTAGGATTTCCTCAGCATTGGATGAATTCTGACGGAATTCCAATTTGGCAAAACATAAGTATAATAGACTGGGCAATGTGTGCCGCAGGAATAAGAATTGCAAAACAAAAATACAGTGATGATGCATCAATTGTAGCCATTGCAGATGTGCTTTTAGATAAACCTCAATGGGATCAAATACTTACAAGAAACGGTAGGATACCAAAAGCATTAGATAGCTCTGGTAATCCTATAGATGGAGAATGGGGAGATGCATTTTCTGAAGAAACAGAATTGATATATACCGAAGCTATTGCAAGCGGAAAATTAGATAGCTCTATTCTGGATAAGATTATTAGGATCGAAAAAAAAGGTTTTTTTCCGAGCTGGTTTGGTTCTGGATTTACTTACAACTGGTTACAGCTTTGGACGGGAACCATGGACCCTTTCATAGCCAATAGTAAAAAAGCGTATGAATTTGATGCAAAAACATCTTTGGAAGTTTTAGGCCTTCCTTTAATTGGTTTAACGGCATGCGGAACCTTATCAAATGTTGATGGAAATGGCTTCGTATCGTATGATTCTTACGTGTCTAATCAAGGCTCCGAGGCTCATGGATCAGCAAATTCAAATGAAGTGATTCAAATTTCTCCGGCACCATACGGCGCTGTTTTAGCATATCCCTTTTTACCTGATGCTTCTATGACTGCTTTAAGAGAATATGGGAAAACAGGTTATTTCCATCCATTACTCGGATTTCCAGATAATATAAGAATGAAAGAATTACCTGGAGGTTTGAATGACAAATGGGCACCCAATTGGGAAAGGTTTGATATAAATACGGCTGCTATTGCAATGGCAATTGAGCAGGTTCAGGACAATACAATATCAAATTTGATGCTTTCAGATTTAGATTTTAAAAGAGCATTAGAGGAATTGGTGATAAACACACAGCTAAATACTTTATCAATTGATAAAGAAGAAATTGAGGGTGGTAGTTTAATACGAGTTTCTGTCTACCCCAATCCATCAGAAGGAATATTTAATGTTAAATTACCTCCTTCACCTTTTGGCGAAGCAGATAGTTTTCAGGTTATAGATTTATCAGGAAAGATTGTGTTTGCTAAAACAATAACTGCTAAAGAAGCTCAAATAAATATTGATTTAAGAAATTATGCTTCAGGGGTCTATATCTTGAGATTAAGTTTTATAAATAAAGTTCAAACAGTCCTTTTGGTAAAAAAATAATAAATGTATTACATAGGATTTGACATAGGAAGCTCTTCCGTAAAAGTGGCCATCGTAGAAATTTCAACAGGAAAAAGTATTGGCGTAGCACAAGAGCCAGAAACCGAGATGAGTATGCTAGCCCTAAAAAACGGTTGGGCAGAACAAAAACCAGAAGATTGGTGGTTGCATGCTTGCAATGCCGTGGCCAAATTGAAGAAAAAATATAACATTTCTAGAACACAAATAAAAGGAATAGGAATTTCATACCAAATGCATGGATTGGTTCTGGTCGATGCAGCAGGTCAACCTTTGCGGAAATCAATAATTTGGTGCGACAGTAGAGCCGTTGAAATAGGGAATGAAGCTTTTTTAACTATTGGCGAAAAAATATGCAATGAACACTTGTTGAATTCACCTGGAAATTTCACCGCTTCAAAGTTGAAATGGGTCAAAGATAATGAGCCAGAAATTTACAATCAGATTCATAAATTTATGTTGCCAGGCGATTATATCGCTTACAAATTATCAAATGTTATCAATACCACCATCTCAGGATTATCCGAAGGAATTATGTGGGATTTTAAAAATGACAGTTTTGCTAATTTCTTGTTCGAACACTATAATATTTCTACACGCCTGGTTCCTGATATTGTTGATACTTTTTGCATTCAATCGAAAGTTGATAAAAAAGGAGCTGAAGAAAGTGGTTTGGCCGTAGGAACTCCCATTTTTTACAGAGCTGGCGATCAACCCAATAATGCACTTTCGTTGAATGTTTTCAATCCGGGCGAAGTGGCTGCAACAGGAGGAACATCTGGAGTTATTTATGCAATGACTAACAGTTTGTCGGTAAAAGAGAGTTCCAGAGTCAATAATTTTGCCCACGTCAACTACAAAAAAGAGAATGAACCAAGAATTGGGAAATTATTGTGCATCAATGGAGCTGGAATTCAATACCGTTGGTTGTTGAATAATCTTTCGGTTTCTTCTTATGAGGAAATGAATACTCTCGCTTCAGATATTCCTGTTGGATCTGATGGGGTTTGTATGATACCTTTTGGAAACGGAGCCGAGCGAATGCTGAATAATAAAGATATTGGAACTCGATTAGTAAACATCAATCTGAACAATCACGGCAAAGCACATATGTGTCGCGCAGCTTTAGAAGGAATCGCTTTTTCATTTGTCTATGGAATGGAAATTATGAAATCTGATGGTATCGAAGTGAAGGTAATGCGTGCCGGAAACGATAATTTATTTCGTTCTGAGATTTTTTCGAATACTGTGGCAACACTTATTGGTCACGAAATAGAAATATACAATACGACAGGAGCCATTGGCGCAGCAAGAGCAGCAGGACTTCACGAAGGCGACTTTGAAACCTTCGGAAAATACATTACCGACAATGACCACGTAATGACGTATATGCCATTTAAAGACAAAAAACCGTATTTAAAAGCCTATCAACTTTGGAAAAAAGAACTAGAATTAATAATCAATAAATAAAATTATAATGGCAACTTTAGGCAATAAAGAATACTTTAAAGGTATTGGCGAAATTAAATTTGAAGGAGCAGTAACAGACAATCCTTTAGCATTCAAATATTACAATCCAGACCAATTTGTGGCTGGCAAAACAATGCGTGAGCATTTTAAATTTGCCATCGCCTACTGGCATACTTTCTGCGGGCAAGGTTCCGATCCATTTGGACCTGGAACACAAAATTTTGCCTGGGATCAATCATCCGATGCAGTGCAAGCAGCCAAAGACAAAGCAGATGCCGCTTTCGAATTTATTACAAAAATGGGATTTGGATACTACTGTTTTCACGATTTTGATTTAATTAGAGAAGGAGCCACTTTTGGAGAATCTGAAAAAAAAATCCTAACGATTACCGAGTATTTAAAAGAAAAACAAGCGGCTTCTGGAGTAAAATTGCTTTGGGGAACGGCTAACTGTTTCTCTAATCCTCGTTATATGAATGGAGCTTCTACCAATCCTGATTTTAATGTTGTGGCAAGAGCTGGAGGACAAATAAAATTAGCTTTGGATGCAACTATTGCATTGGGTGGTGAAAATTATGTTTTCTGGGGAGGACGTGAAGGATATATGTCTTTGCTAAATACCGATATGGGAAGAGAATTAGATCATATGGGAACTTTTTTGGCAAAAGCTAGAGATTATGCCAGAGCACAAGGTTTCAAAGGAAATTTCTTCATCGAACCAAAACCTATGGAGCCAATGAAACATCAATATGATTTTGATTCGGCTACAGCCATTGGATTTTTACATCAATACGGTTTAGAGAAAGATTTCAAAATGAATATCGAAGTAAACCACGCTACATTGGCACAACACACTTTTCAACACGAAATGGAAGTAGCTGCCAAAGCGGGAATGTTAGGAAGTTTAGATGCTAATCGTGGTGATTATCAAAACGGATGGGATACGGATCAATTTCCAAATAACATTCAAGAAACTACCGAAGCAATGTTGGTATTCTTAAAAGCTGGTGGTCTTCAAGGAGGTGGTGTTAATTTTGATGCTAAAATCAGAAGAAATTCAACCGATATGGAAGATGTTTTCCACGCACACATTGGCGGAGCAGATACTTTTGCAAGAGCTTTGTTGACAGCGGATAAAATTATCACCTCATCAGCTTATAATAAATTAAGAACAGAAAGATACAGCTCATTCGATTCAGGAAAAGGAAAAGAATTTGAAGAAGGAAAATTAGATTTAAAAGCGTTGTACGAAATCGCCAAAGAAAATGGTGAACTTACTTTGCAAAGCGGCAAACAAGAATTGTTCGAAAATATCATTAACCAATATATTTAATATTTTGAATTAGTATTAAATTCCAAAAGGTGTCGGAAACTTTTAATTGTTTGGTTAATAGCTTTCTTGACACTTTTTATTTGGTTGAAATTTACAAAATCATATTAAATACTTCTGACTCATTAACTAATTAAACCACAACATTATTTATGAAAACATTACAATTAGCCGATTACCTTGTCTTTCTAGTCTACTTTTTTATAGTAGCTGGATACGGTTATTCCGTGTACAGGCGCAAACAAATCAAATCCATTTCCGCCTCGCACGATTACTTTTTAGCCGAAGGGTCCTTGACTTGGTGGGCCATTGGAACTTCGTTAATTGCTTCCAATATTTCATCTGAACAATTTATTGCGATGTCCGGTAATGGATTCAAGATGGGATTGGCCATTGCTACTTACGAATGGATGGCAGCGTTGACCTTGATTATTGTAGCCGTGTTTTTTATTCCGGTTTACTTAAAAAACAAGATTTACACAATGCCCCAATTTTTGAGTGAACGATACAATGGAAATGTCGCAATGATTATGGCAGTTTTTTGGTTGTTGTTATATGTAATCGTGAATTTAACTTCTATCCTATATTTGGGTGCCTTGGCTATCAATGGAATCTCAGGAATAGAAATTAATTTGTGTATGTACGGATTGGCTTTCTTTGCCATTGTTATTGCCTTGGGAGGAATGAAAGTAATTGGCTATACCGATGTTATTCAGGTTGTGTTTTTAATTTTCGGAGGATTGGTCACCACGTATTTAGCTTTGGATAAAGTAGCAGAACTAAATGGACAGCACGGAATGGTTCAAGGATTTAACTATATGATGGATCAATCAGGTGATCATTTTCATATGATATTCAAAAAAGACAATGCCAATTTTCCAAGTTTACCCGGATTGACGGTTTTATTTGGTGGGATGTGGATTGTGAATCTAAATTATTGGGGTTGTAACCAATACATTACCCAACGAGCTTTGGGAGCTGATTTAAAAACCGCCAGAAGCGGTATTTTGTTTGCCGCTTTCTTGAAACTATTAATGCCGGTAATCGTTGTATTACCGGGAATTGCTGCTTATGTAATTTATACAAAAGGAGGATTACAAACCGAAATGTTAGGACCTGATGGAATCATAAATCCAGACCGATCGTATCCAGTATTATTAAATTTACTTCCTGTAGGATTAAAGGGATTGTCGTTTGCCGCTCTAACAGCCGCAGTTGTGGCTTCATTAGCAGGAAAAGTGAACAGTATTTCCACCATTTTTACCTTGGATATTTTTAAGAAAAAAATAAATGTGGATGCCACTGAAAAAAGATTGGTACAAGTGGGTAAAATTACGGTTGTGGCAGCGATGCTATTAGCTGTCTTAATTGCTCCCTTTTTAGGCATTGACAAAAAAGGAGGTTTTGAATTTATTCAAGAGTACACCGGGTTTGTAAGTCCAGGGATTTTTGCGATGTTCATTCTAGGATTTTTCTGGAAGAAAACCAGTTCGAATGCTGCAATGTTTGCCACCATTGGAGGCTTTATTATGTCGGTAATTTTTAAATTCTTGCCTAATTTTATGAATCTAGAATTCTTGAGCAGCACAGGCTTTGCCACATTGGTAGAGCAAAAAGACAAAACAATGGCGTACGAGATTCCGTTTTTAGACCGAATGGGTTTTGTATTTGCCATTTGTGTTTTGTTAATGATTGTAATTAGTCTTTACGATGTCAAACGAGGAATTAAAGTGAAAGGATTGGAAGTGGATTCTAAAATGTTTAAAGTAAGCAATGGTTTTGCCGTTGGAGCAATGATTATAGGTGGTGTACTCGTTGCCTTGTATTCGATTTTTTGGTAGGATTCAAAAAGCGTTCTTTACTACTTGGCAATATGCAACTTATATCAATTTTGTTGCAAAGTCCGGTAGAGACCAATATAATTTACCTATGATGGTGAATGCTTGGATTGTTCAA
>NZ_JAYWCK010000018.1:0-12775 GCF_043780635.1 Flavobacterium sp. | reverse complement strand
ATAATAATAATATTAAGTAAACCTATGAGATAAATAAACAATCATATTAGTTGTAATCTCCTATATAGGTAACTATAGATCGTGCAGGTATTTCAAACTTGCTACTTTTAACATTAGTTCCTTTTTTTAGATTTGAATTTTCGGAAGTAACATAGGGTGTAAGTTCATCGTTTTTCAACGCAGTACTTAAATCAAGTTTGTATAACCTTGGTGTCTCACTATAATTAATAGCTACAATAACCAGTTTCTTTTTGGCTGTATCTTTATATGCAGTTAACATCACATCGGCAGATGCCAATACCGCATTTTGATTAGGAATTTGTAAACGAACCATTCCTGGACGAACAAAAAGAGAATAATTACCAAAAGCCCATAATAATTTTGAATCACGATAAACTCCATCATTTTTACAATAATTTGGATCTAAAGGCCCGCTCGTGCTAACACCATTATTAGTACCATCATCTAAGTATACTAATCCATCCTTGTAGTCGAATCTACTAAGAGCGGTCCACCATTGCCACGAGGACGCATTTGCTACAGCAATATCATTATGAATCGTTCTCGCCACAAACAATGCCGACTTGATTCCTAGGTCACGTTGATTGCCTGAACCTCCTGGTATTTCGTTGATTCCAGATTCTAATATGGAATATTCCGTTTGCCAATATTTCAAACCTCCCATTTGCTTAACTCGCGAATTTAATTTTTCACGATAACTTATCATATCATTTACGGGCCACGAAGTAAAATAACTATGCCCAGAAATTACCTTTTTCACATTGGGCAATTGAGAGATATTAGTAGCAGAAGAACTTCCAAAAAACGCATTTATTTGATCGTCTCTATCTTCCCCATTAACATTTTCATATAAGTAATTAAGCTGGGCAGCTTCACCAAGAACAATTTCTGTTTTTAATGATTTTGCCTTGAGTTTGTCTGATAATAGCTTGGTTAAATCATACATTTCTTGATTCGTTGCAGGAGTTCCCTCCTGACTTTGTTGACCGTTACTTCCTGCCATCCAATCCCATTGTGGCTCATTTACTGGACTCAAATAGTCAAAAGTAATTCCTTCGTTACGTTGCAAATTATCCATTGTTTCCACTAAGAAATTCGCATAATCTGGAAGCATTCCAGCCTTAATGTTCATGTTTAATTTCTGGGGTGAAAAGGCCTTTCCGTTTAGAGTCATTTGCACTGGAGGACTAACTGCAAATGCCATAAATTTATCAACGCCACGACTTTTTGCTGCTTGCAAAAACCATCGTTGTCCTGCCTGTTTTGTCCAGTCATAAGTTCCATCTGGTTTTTGAAAACATTCGGTTCTACGCCATTCATCATAAATATTACTATTGGATCCCTGTTCTGCACTTCCTGCACCTACATAGAATCTCCAAATGGACAACCCAATTCCTTTGGGGTTACCTGCAGCGTCAATTTCTTTACTGAAAAGTAAATCGGCAATAGCATTTCTTTTCTCAACAGGCCAATTTTTCCCTACAAATTGACAGCGCCAACCATCTGATGCACCAAAACCATCCATCGTCTGTAGCTCTTGATTCAAGTCGATTTTAATTACTCTGACAACTGAAGCTATTGGTGGTGGGGCTAAATCGACTTCAGATGAACAAGACAAAACAATCACGCCTAAAAACATCAGGCTAGATATCGTTATTTTTAATTTTTTCATTTTTTTTTAATAATTAGGATTCTGTTTAACTACACCTTGACTTCTATCAATTTCGGATTGTGGTATAGGCCAAACTAGATTTTTATTTAGATTAAAGTTTACACCTTTATCTTGTAGTTCTTTTAAATTGGTTGTTTCAAATTTATCCGTAGACAAGGTTGTATTATACAACACAAAAGTTCCTGAAGGCCCCATAAGACTTGCTATTATAGGCTTGTTAGTACTAGGGTCTATTTCACGACGAATATCAAACAAACGAAGCCCCTCAAAAGCAAATTCCATTCGACGCTCTTTCCAAATAGCTCGTAGTATGTTATCTCCAAATACTTTTCCAGTCTTTGGTAAAAGTCCAACCCGAGCCCTTACTATATCGACATTAGTTAATGCTTGGGCTGTTTTACCTAAGTGAAATTGAGCTTCTGCACTTGTAAGATACATTTCGGCTAAACGTATTACAGGAACATTAAGCGGAGCATTACCAAATGTACTAACAAGAGTACGTCGAGTAGCTACAGGTATATAAAATTTTCGGATAATACGTCCCGATTTACTTTGCTTGGCATCCCAGATATGAGTTGGATTGTTTACTTCATCACCATAAGCCGCTTCCCCTATTACCGTAATTGTACTGCGTCGACGAACAATATCATTCTCAGATTTGTAGCAATTTTCCAAGTCACTTGTTGGTACACACCAACCCCATCCATCCATAACATCTTTAGAATCTTTAGAAGGAAAATTATCTTTTAATTCACCTCTAGCTCCTGTGAATGTAGACATTATATTACCTAATTGTCTGCTTGGATCGCTGTTAGTTTGGGCTTCCAAAATAGATTCAAAACCATTTTGATTGTTTACATTCCATATATTAAGAAAATTTGTTTCTAAAGAAAATCCTCCTTCTGTGATTACTTTGTTGGCAAAGTTTTCAGCATCTTGCCATTTCTCCTGAAACAATGAAACTCTTGCCAATAAACCATAACAAGCCCACTTGGTTACTCTTCCTTTATCTGAAGTTGAGTAAGATGCTTTTAACAAATCGGCAGCCTTCAAAAGATCTGTTTCTATACTTTTATATACTTCTTCTTTTGATGCTCTTTCCAAGGTTAAATCATTAACACTTAAAGGGCTTAATGCCAATGGAACTCCTCCAAAATTGTTTACTAAATCGTAGTAATTATAAGCGCGAAGAAACAAGGATTCTCCCAAATATTGATTTTTCTGGGCATCAGTTATTGGAGCTTTTTGAACTCCATCTATTGCAATATTACATGCTCCAATGTTTTCATAACGTGTTTTGAACAAGTCAGATAGATATCCCATATTATTAGGAGCCATTAAATACTGGGCTGCGGGTATAAAACCTGAAGCATTTTGCCCTGTATTACCCATCCATGCATCATCTGTAGCAGTCTCATTTGCCAATCTTCCTGGTATCAATTGATACCAATCATAGTGCAAAAAGGCGCGTTTATACAAATCGTTTACAAAAGTTTGACACTCTTCTGCATTAGAAAAATAGTTGTCAAGGGTTTGTACTCCTCTCTCGTCGTGTTGGATAAAATCATTGCTGCACGAGCTTGAAATAAAACACAAGGCTATTATTGATAATATTATTTTTTTCATAATTAGTAAATTAAAATGTTAAATTAATTCCAAATAAAATGGTTTTTTGAATCGGATAATTCCAACCGCCAAAGCCAAAACCAAGTACATCACCACCAACTTCAGGTTCAACACCTGAGTATTTTGTAAGGGTCCATAAATTCTGTCCAGAAACTGAACATCTTATTTTATCAAAACCTCTAATTTTATTGATGGTATATCCAAATTGGATATTTTTTAAACGCAAATAGGAACCATCTTCAACATAAAATGACGAAAAACGGGAGTAGTTTTGATTATTATCCGATTGTGACAAACGGGGTATATCATTCGAAGTTCCTTCCCCATGCCAAGCTGTTTGTGTCAAACCGCTTAATTTGTTGACTCTAGAGTTCGCATTATTTAACTCGTCTTTATTTTGATTTACGATATCATTTCCTATGCTTGAATACAAATTGGCCAAAAAGTCAAAATTTTTATAAGAACAATTCAAGTTCAAACCCATTGTAAACTTAGCCCATGGAGAACCAATTTTAGTCCTGTCATTTGAGTCAAGGACTCCATCGTGATTTATATCCACAAATCGAATATCGCCTTCTTTAGCATAAGGCTGTAATAAATCTCCATGGTCATTAGTTTGTGCGTTCAGCTCTACTTTGTTTTGAAACAAACCATTGGCCTTATAACCATAGAAAAAACCTGGCTCATCGCCTGCAATAGTAAGTGTTTTTTCTCCATATCCAAATAATTGCTCATTATCTGTACTGAGCTTTACCATTTTTACATTGTTACTCGTGAAGTTTATATTTGCTCCATAATTGAAATCTTTTATGAAATTCTTGTAAGCTAAACTAAACTCCAATCCTTGAGATCTCATCGAACCTACATTGGACCAGATTCGAGCATCTGATGGGTATCCACTGTAATTAGGGTATGCCTTTTGGAACAACATATTTTCAGTGGTTTTTACATAATATTCTATGGTTCCTGTAAGCTTGTTTTTATAAAGCCCAAAATCTATTCCAGCATTTACATCCTCTACTGTCTCCCATTTTATATCTTTATTGGGTACTGCACTAGGGTAAGTAGTATTTACAACCATTCCGCCTATTGTATAATAATTTTGTCCTAATTTAGAAAGGTAAACACTTGCTGGCAAGTTTTGATTTCCAACTTTTCCCCAACCTACTCTAACTTTAAGATCGCTTAAAACATCTGTAAAATTTGACATAAATTTCTCTTGTGAAGCTTTCCAAGCAAATGATGCTGATGGAAAAGAGGCCCATTTATTATTATCTAAAAATTTAGATGATCCATCTCGTCGGTAGGTGGCAGTTAAATAGTATTTGCCGTCATAATTATAACTCAAACGACTTAAATAAGACATAATTGAATTGGTATAGGAGCTTCCAAAAGTTTGCGGGTTCAAAGTTCCTGCATTCAACTCTTGCAAAGGGTCAGAATTATTTGGAAGTTTTTGTATCGAACCATATAAATCTGAACCATTAACTTCTTCGAGTGTGTTACCAATCATAAAAGATAAATTATGTTTTTCATCGAAGGTTTTTATATAAGTCAAAGTGTTTTGCAAACTCCAAGCATTTGTCATGTTTGTAGTTCGCGAAATTGAGTTTATCAATTGACTTTCGTGAGCGACATCAATTATGAAATTAGGATAAAAATTATCTGAAATATTTGAAATCAACTCATAAGAAGCTTGTGAACGGAAAATTAATTCTTTTATGGGACTATATTGAAAATACCCATTCGTAGCAAGAGCATAACTTTTATTTGTAGATGTAAATCTTTTAACACTTGCAACAGGATTCCATACATAGGTCGGAGAACGAGCATAGATACTGTATTCATTTTCATCTCCTGTTAATTGGTCTGCTGGCTTGTAAATAGGAGTAATCGGGTCAATTCTGTCAAAATCTGCCCAATTGCTAGGGTTACCATAAGTTTCATATCTCGGGTTAAGAGATATTCCGACGGATACTTTTTCGGAAAATTTATAATCTGATACTATACGTGAAGTGAATTTTTCCCATCCTCCTTTTTCATAGAAAGAATCTTGCTTAAAATAGTTCAAACTTACGGCAAAAGTGTTTTTTTCATCACCCCCTTTAAATCCAAAACTAAAATTATTAATAGCTGCCATTTTTCTGATACCTGCGTTCCACCAATCAGTAGAATTTCCTCTATAACTTGTAGGGTCACCAAACTCAGCCGGAAATCCCGATGCGAGTGCTGCAGAATTAAATATTGTTGCATATTCTTCAGCATTTGCCATTTTATACGGATTATTCATTAATTGTACCCCATAACTAGCATCTACATTAAAAATAGTTTTTCCAGACTTACCCCGTTTAGTTGTAATCAATATTACCCCATTTGAAGCCCGGCTACCATAAATAGCACTGGCAGAGGCATCTTTAAGTATCTCCATACTCTCTATCTCATTGGGATTCAAAAAGTTTGCATTAGTACCCATAGGCACCCCATCAATTACATAAAGTGGATCTGTACTTAAATTTATCGTTGAAATTCCTCGAATAAGCACTTTAGCGTAACCCCCTGGACCACCTGCACCTACAACTTGTACTCCTGCAACCTTTCCTTGAAGTGATTCATTTACATTCCCCACTGTCATAGATTTTAATTCTTTACCTTTTACAGTAGCAATAGAACTTGTTACATCACTCTTTTTTACAGAAGCAAAACCAATTACCACTATCTCGTCCAATGCATTCTGGCCATCTTCAAGAGTTACATTAATAATTGTATTTTCACCTACCTTTATCAGTTTGCTCGTGAAGCCGATAAAAGAAAATTCAATTTCCGACTCCTTATTTGGCACTGTTATAGAATAATTACCATCAAAATCGGTTACTGTATTAATCTTCGAACCTTTCAGAACAACATTTGCTCCAACAATAGGTTCCTTTTTAATATCTAAAACCTTGCCCTTCACAGTTATCTGCCCAATAGTTATTACACTAAATAACAAGGCAGTAACAATCCAAATTGTTTTTTGTTTCATCTTAAATTATCTTTAATTATTTTAATATTAATGTAGCACGCTCTAATTCAGTATCTAACGTAAAAATATAAGTCCCGGCCGTTGCGCCTTTGTATGTAGCATTTGCGCCTCCATTGAATGGCACAATGCCAAAAGTATCTAAACGCCAGAATGGGTTCCAGCCTGCTCCTGCAATTGTCATTTGTACATCACTTCCATTTAGTTTTAACTCACGTGTCAATCTGTAAGGATTTGACGGATCGGCAGATAGCGGAAGTGTATTGGCTTGACCAGTCCAACCCTCTCCATCAAAACCACCTCCGTGAACGTAAATGGGTGTTGTGCTCAAATTAATTGGAGCTTTAGTTGGTGTATAAGGGGTAGCTGTATAAGTTAAATCAATTGGATTAACAGTAATTTTATAATAGCCTTTGGTAGGCAAAATAATAGGATTCGTAGTTGTGCTATTTTCAAGTGATCCACCAGCAGACAATCCAAAACAATGTGGTTCAAAGGAAGCTTCTTGACCAAGTAAAAAGATTTTCTTGTTATCTGAATCCGCATAATATTTGAATGTAAACACATTCCCTACTTTACTATGAAAACGCATTGGAACTCCAAAAGCATCTTTAGTCAAATCAGAAGAAAGAGGGAGATCTACCAAATACATTTCTGTCAAACCATCTGCAACAGTGAAATTTATCTTTGTGGTGGCTTCATTGGGAGTCAAGAAATTGTCTTTAGCGGTAATTAAAATTTCGTAGGTTTTCAAATCTGCCGGAATTGAAAACGTTTTCGAATATTCATACAGTTTTGCCCCTCCTACCGTTATTACATCATTAATTCCCAAAGCTGCACATGATACAGTTAATTTATCTATACCAGTAATATCCTCCGCGGTGAAACTAATGGTAACTTTGGTAATGGCAGCTTTAAAAATCACACTTCCATTTACCGGTTTTACTTTAGTTAATTTTGGTGCTTCAAAATCACCATCCAGTCTTAAGTTTATTTTTTTGGAGACAACATTACCAGATAAATCTGTCAATATCAACTCTATTTCGAATTTATCAGTGGTAAGCTTAGTTTCAGGAATTAAAAAGAAATAACTTAAATCATAGTTCTTAACCATGGGATCTGTCGAGAACACAATTACCTTGTCAAGTTGAAGTTCAGGTATTCTAATGTTGACTGATTTTAAACCTAAATCATCATTTAACGAAGCCTTGATTTCAAACTTCCTGTTAGGGCCTCCATAAATTTCATTTGTCGCGAACGCTATTTCGGGATTACCCGAAGATGGAAAGCTAGGCTCGTTATTATTACAGCCGACAAAGGCTGCAAATAGAACAAGCATTAATAATAATTTCATTTTTTTCATGTTTGTAATAATTAAGTTAGTGTAAATAAATTGGTTGATTGTTTTTAATAAATGCTTTTCGCTGATTCTTTAACTTTTTCTTTTTCTTCTGTCAAAATCAATTTCAAAGCGTCTAGGTTTTTTATGGGTTCAGGCTTAAATGATGGGTCGTTCATATAATTAAGTATGGAAATCAGCATTTGCTTGGCAACTGGACGTTTTTCTATATCTGTAATCAAATCAAAGGAGGCTATTACCAGTTTTCCTGACCCTATACTACCTTCAAAAAGTGAGGCCAATTTTCGGTTATTTGCAAAGTTGTCCACCATCTCGACAATTGGATTACCGCCAACAATACTATCCATTATTAGAGTAGTGGAATTGACGTTTAAATCCCACCATTGCCAATCGGTGTGTTTGTCTGTTGGAAAATCAGCCAAGGCTTTGTGAGTTGGATCGCAAAGTATGCCCATCGTGCCAGCTTGTTTTGGAAAATGGATAGGACTCCAAAATACAGGTACAAATTTCCCTTCTATGCCCTTAATTTTTTTCCAATCTGGATTTAACAATACTTTGTGCCCTGCTGCAAGATGTGTAAAAGCATCCTTGAGATTTCGTGTATAAATCACTTTACCGTAATCTATCGTCTGTTTTTGTGGATAAACCCAAACATTCCACTGATTTTTATAATCAGTTCCTTTTAGAGCAACTTGAATGTTTAATTTAGTGGCTTTAGTTATTTTTTGAAGACTCTCGTTAAACTCAATAACTTTTTTATTGTATCCCAACGATATAGTTGTTGTCGTCGACCCCGATGCCATAACAGTCATTCCATTATTGATACTCCACTCTATTACTTGATCTTTTAAGTCATTGGCAGAATAATTACTCACATCCAAAGTCGCCACAAAAGATTCATTATTCACATAAGTTGCTTTTGGAAAACGAATGAGAGGTACAACGGGAGCAGAAAATTGTCTAAATTCTGCGGCAGAAATTAAATTTTTACTATCCCAAAAAGCATCCAACAAGCCTACTAAAGCTGTTCCCTGACCTGGAAAATCGTGTAAATCCAATAATTGAAAACCACTAATTCCAGCAGTTTTCACAGCACGCTCTATTTCTTCTTTGTAAAGTATAACTGCCAGTTTGCCAGACGCCTCAGTATAATCAGAAGCTTTGCCAATCAAACCTTTTTGTTCCAAATCTTTTTTAATCGCCTTAAAATTGAGTGGTTCCAATACACCTGTATATTTAGAAATCTCATCCATTTTAGGGTAAACTGCATATTGACCTATTTCGTGCGTAATTAACGGTACGGTCATCCCTTCTACCGCATTGGAATAATCTTTATCAAAAGTAGGAGACTCACTGTTGAAAACACCTTGTCCGCGAACCCAACCTTTTTTAGTCCACTGGGTAATAAAAAAATCGTCCTCAGGTTCAGGCCACTCACCATGTCCTTTTTCAAAAGTAAATGATGTCGTGGTATAAAGATGTCTTGCGTCTTTGAACTGTAACGTTTTTATTAATTGAGTCAATACCTTGAAATCTCCTTGCAATTCGTTGCCTAAAGACCACATACAAAAAGAAGGGTGGTTACCATATTCTTTAATCATAAATTCAGCTTCTTCGTAAAGAAAATCAGTTACTTTTTGTTCTTTACCAATATTTAATGACCAAACTGGCAATTCTACTTGCAAATAAAAACCCATTTCGTCTGCCACTTCAAAGGCAGCTTGAGGAGGACACCAAGAATGAAAACGAAGATGGTTTAATCCCCAATCTTTCGCTGCTCCAAAAACTTTTCTCCAACCTTCTTTATCCATTGGGGTATGACCCGTAAGCGGAAAAATGTCACATTCCAAAGTACCTCTCAAGAAAACGGCTCTATTGTTTATGGTAAGTACAGAACCTTTTTTTGAAAAATTACGCATTCCAAAATCTACCGACGCAGATGATTTGTTTTTTGAAGTATTCAACTGGGCTTTCAATTCATATAATTCCGGTGAAAATTCATCCCATAGTTTTACATCCTTGCCCATATCATAATCAACATTCAGTACAGATTGACCTGGATTAATTGAAATTTTATTGGAAAATGCAGTAATCGAGCTATTGGTCTTTTTATTAACTGCTACTATATTTATGACTCCTTTTACTTTTCTTTTGGTGTTGTTATATAAACTAATAGCCAGTTTTGCTTTTGACAAGGCAATGTCTGGATATACTTGTAAATTAGAAATATGAACAGGATCCAATGCTTCTATTTTCATTTCGCCCAATATTCCATTCCAAATAATTTGGGTTTCATTGGTATAAGCGTGCGCCATATTAGCGTCTAAACTGATGTCAAACTGTTTGCGATTGTCAACACGAATGGTAAGACGGTGTTTTTGTCCTGGAACAAGATATTTAGTAAGATCAAAATAATGAGGAGTAATTAGGCTGTGTTGCTCATTAACTAGCTCTTTACCATCTATCCAAACATTGGTTTTCCAGAGTACACGCTCCAATTTTAATATAAATTCTTTTCCTTTCCAGCCATTCGGAACTGTTATTTCGCGAGTATACCAAACAGCTCCTAAATAACTATTTTTCCGAGTTAAATGGCTCATTTGCAACTTTTCTAAACTTGGTTTTAAAGTATTAGGCACTCCAAGTCCCGCGTCATCAGTAGTTCCCGGCAATTGGATTAGTTGTTTAAACACCTTGTTTTGCCATCCGTTTTGCAACCCAATATCTGTACTGTCCAACTGAACAGTCCACGCCCCAGCAATATCCAATTCCAGTTTATCACTAGAATTCCAGGAACAGAGCAAAAATAAAATTAAGAATGATGTTACTATTCGTTTCATTTGAATGATCTAAAAATTTTATATTTCAATATTTGATTAGAACACCCGATGACGTTCCAATATAATACTATTTTTACTTACTAAAGGTTTGCTTATTAATATCCAACTGTTTGACCTTGTGATAATATTTGGCAGATTGATCCTCATTGCCTAATCCACTGTGTCCAAGCGCCATAACATAATAGCAATGCACTTGATTTCGACTGGTTAAATCATCGTCCCAAATGGCAAGATCTGGAAGCGATACCGCAAAATAATCGATTTTACATTTTTCAAAAAGATACTTTTCTCCATGGGCGATCAGCTTGTTGAAACAACTGCGAGCCTTGTCTTCATCTCCCAATTTACGCCATGCGAGTCCTTGATAAAATATCTTGTCTGGCTGTTGATCGTTGTAGAAAAATGCCTGAACAGGCTCCGATGATCCAAGAGTTGCCTGAACAAAATTTATATTTGCATTTGACATATCTCCAAGCCCTTTATAGGCTAATCCTTTATAATAAAACACCTCATTTTCTTCAGCATTTTTTAATTTGCCTTCGCCTAAATTATGAGGATACGCTTCAGTTTCTTTCAATAATTCAATAGCATATTCAAATTGTTTTTCGGCTATTGCAATTTTTGCCAATTCAACTCTACATAATGTATACTGTCCAGTTACTTTGCCTTCACCCCCTTCCCAAGGATGAAATTTTCGTTTGGAGATAAGGTCTTTCGCAACATCATATTTCCCTAATTGGTTGTACAAAATAATGCGTTCAATGCACAAATCGTCTCGCTCTTCTACCATATTCTCATATTGATTCAGAAACTCTAATCTTTGAGCTGGAGATTTACCGATTTTTTTATAAAGTTGATCTATCTCCATTAATATTCGAGAATCCTTTGAATCTAATTCAAATGCTTTTTCCAAAAAGTCTTGAGCCTTCATCTTGTCGTCAAGTTTATTAAAATATGCAAGGGCCAGATTCCTCAACACTGTTGGGAATTTATCATCAATAGTCGCCGACAATTCCCAGCATTGAATAGCATTATCGTACTGACGGAATGCGTACCAAAAATTACCTAAATAATAAGGAGCTTTTGCATCCGAAGGATTTACTTTTATGGCGTCTTGCAAAATAGTAACTTCTTCGATACGATTAGGAAAACACTTTTCAGGAGATTGCAGAGCTGCTTGCTTATACCATTTCATTGCCAAGTTATCGTCTCCTTTCATAGAAGCAAAATAACCCAAAGCGTAATATACCATAGGATATGTAGCTTCTGTTTGATGGATACATTCTTGCAATAATTGACTTGCTTCGTCATATAATCCTGCACCCGCAAAGTCAAGTGCATATTCAATATACCCGTGAGACCATTGACGCATTATGGTATTCATCTCATCAAGTACAGCTTTGTTTTTGGTTATCAAATAGTTCTCGAAACGACACCCCATATTGAAACGATCAATTTTGATAGATTCTTCAATCCAAGCCAAAGCTTCGTCGTTTCTATTTAATTTTCTTAATATAGAAGCTTTTAATTGACGCGCTTTATGATTGTGCCAGTTGCGAACAAGACCAGATTCTACACGTTCCAGCGCTTCGGTCCATTCGCCTCTAATACTATCAATTTGTGCCAGCGTATAAAAAGCAGCATCTTGCCAGGCAGCGTTCCAAGTGGACTTGAAAAGTGAATTGTAAGCATCATCAAACTTACCTTGCAACTTCAGACAATACCCAAGGTTATAAAGCGGCTCTCCATCATTAGGATTTGGATTGCGCTCCGTCAATACTTCCACTGCAATTTTAAATGAGGATTCTGCTTTTTCAAACTGTCCTCTTCTCATCATTAGTAATCCCATCGCATTATTGCATCGAACGTCATTAGGTTCTCTACTTAAAGCTTCTAAATAATAATCCAGTGGATTATATGTAGCATGGCGGTATTGTTCAAGATGCAAACCTGTTAAATACAATTGTTCAATAGACGAAATGTCTTTTGGGTCAGGAGCAGCTTTTGCCGGATCGGGAACCGCTTTTATTTCTGGTTTTTCTTCTTGATATTCAACAAGTATTTTGCCTTCTGACGTATAAATTATAAAAATTAGATTCTCTGATAATCTATTTCCAATTGAAACGTTGTTTTTATACGGATTTAATGGTGAAATTGTAATTTCCTCTTGAAATAAAACAATTCCTTCATTGTCTTTGAGTACTAATTGTAGGTTTTCGAAAAGACTCGTCGTGTAT